>JAGTAM010000320.1 GCA_023422485.1 Pseudomonadota bacterium
CGAGATGACCGAGCTCCAGGACCGGATCGAGTCGCTGGGTCTCTGGGAGCTCGATTCGAAGGTCGATCAGGCCATGGAGGCGCTGGGCTGCCCGAGCGACGAGCAGCCGGTCGCGACCCTGTCGGGCGGCGAGCGCCGCCGCGTCGCGCTATGCAAGCTGCTGCTGTGGGAGCCGGAACTGCTGCTCCTCGACGAGCCGACCAACCACCTGGACGCCGAGACGGTGAACTGGCTGGAGGGCCACCTGCGCCAGTATCCGGGCGCGATCCTGATCGTGACCCACGACCGCTACTTCCTCGACAACGTGACGAGCTGGATCCTCGAACTCGACCGCGGCAAGGGCATCCCCTACGAGGGCAACTACTCCTCCTGGCTGGTGCAGAAGCAGAAGCGCCTGGAGCAGGAGGGCCGCGAGGACATGGCCCGCCAGCGCGCCATCGCCCGCGAGACGGAGTGGATCTCGGCCTCGCCGAAGGCCCGCCAAAGCAAGTCGAAGGCGCGTATCACCCGCTACGAGGAACTGGTCGCCAAGCAGCAGCAGAAGGTCGACGCGACCGCGCAGATCGTCATCCCGATCACCGAGCGGCTCGGCCAGAACGTCATCGAGTTCAAGCACCTGAACAAGGCCTACGGCGACCGGCTGCTGATCGAGGATCTCTCGTTCAAGCTGCCGCCGGGCGGCATCGTCGGCGTGATCGGCCCGAACGGCGCCGGCAAGACCACTTTGTTCAAGATGATCACCGGCGTCGAGAAGCCGGATGGCGGCGCGATCGAGATCGGCGAGAGCGTGCATCTCGGCTACGTCGATCAGTCCCGCGACGCGCTCGATCCGAACGCCACGGTCTGGCAGGAGATCTCGGGCGGCAACGACATCCTCTATTTCAACAAGCGCGAGATCAATTCCCGCGCCTATTGCGCGGCCTTCGCCTTCAAGGGCGGCGACCAGCAGAAGAAGGTCGGCGTGCTCTCAGGCGGTGAGCGCAACCGCGTGCATCTGGCCGCAACACTCCGCAAGGGCGGCAACGTGCTGCTCCTCGACGAGCCGACCAACGACCTCGACATGGAGACCCTGCGGGCGCTCGAAGAGGGCCTGGAGGATTACGCGGGCTGCGCCGTCATCATCAGCCACGATCGCTGGTTCCTGAACCGCATCGCGACCCACATCCTCGCCTTCGAGGGCGACAGCCACGTCGAGTGGTTCGAGGGCAACTTCTCCGATTACGAGGCCGACAAGAAGCGCCGGCTCGGGACGGATTCGCTGATCCCGAAGAAGCTGAAGTACAAGAAGTTTTCGCGCTGACCGCCCTTTCCCCTCCCCCCTTGTGGGGAGGGGAGCGTTTCACCACCAGCCCTTACCTGCCCCGAGGGGCGGCAGGCCGAGATGCGCCGCCACCGAGGCGCCGATATCCGCGAAGCTGTCGCGCTGCCCGATCGCGCCCGTCGCCAATCCCGGCCCGAAGGCCAGGACCGGCACCTGCTCGCGGGTGTGCTCGGTGCCGGTCCAGGTCGGGTCGTTGCCGTGGTCGGCGGTGATCAGGCAGAGATCGCCCGGCCGCAGGACCGCCCGGATCTCGGGGAGGCGGGCGTCGAAGGCTTCGAGCTCGGCGGCGTAGCCCGGCACGTCGCGGCGGTGGCCGTGCTCGGTGTCGAAATCCACCAAGTTGAGGAAGACGAAGCCGCCATCCGGCAAGCCGGCGAAGGCGTCGAGCGCCGCGTCGAGGCAGGCGGTGTTGCCGGCGGGCTTGATCTCGCGGCCGGTGGCGCGATGCGCGAAGATGTCGCCGATCTTGCCGACGCTGACCACCGCGCGGCCGGCGGCGTCCAACACGTCGAGCAGGGTGTCGGCGGGGGGCGCGACGGAAAAATCCTTGCGGCGGCTGGTGCGGTGGAAGCCGTCTTTCTCGCTGCCGATGAAGGGCCGGGCGATGACCCGTCCGACGCGGTAGGGATCGCAGAGGTCGCGGGCGATCCGGCAGGTCTCGTAGAGGCGCTCCAGCCCGAACGTCGCCTCGTGGGCGGCGATCTGAAAGACGCTGTCAGCCGAGGTGTAGCAGATGGGCCGGCCCGTCCGGACGTGTTCGGCCCCGAACGCGTCGATGATCGCGGTGCCCGAGGCGTGGCAATCGCCGAGGATACCCGGCAGGCCCGCCCGCGTGATCAGCGCCGCGATGAGCTCTGCCGGGAAGGCGGGATGCGTGTCGGGAAAGTGGCCCCAGGCCTCGCGCACGGGCACCCCCGCGATTTCCCAATGGCCCGATGGCGTATCCTTGCCGGCGGCCGTCTCGACGGCATGCCCCCACAGCGCCTGCGGCTCAGCCTCCGGAGCAAGGCCCGGCGGTACGCGGCCGGTGGCGCCCTCACAGGCCAGACCGAGGCCGAGCGCCGCGAGGTTCGGAAGGCATAGAGGCCCCGCGCGCAGGCCCGGCCGGTCGCCGCGCCCCGCGGCGCAGGCTTCCGCGATGTGCCCGACCGTGTCGGAGCCGGCATCGCCGTAGCGGACCGCGTCGGGGGCGCCGCCGATGCCGACGGAATCGAGGACGATGAGGAGCGCACGGGCCATGGCTCAGGCCGGCTCGATCTCGGCGGTGGTCGCCGCATCCATCTCGAAGGCCGCCGCGAACAGGGTTCGGGTGTAGTCGGTCTTCGGCGCGGCGAAGATCGCCTCGGCCGGGCCCTCTTCGACCACTTGGCCGTGCTGCATCACCATGACGTAGTTCGACAGCGCCCGAACCACCTTGAGGTCGTGGCTGATGAACAGATAGGCGATGCCGCGCTCGCGCTGGAGGTCGCGCAACAACGTGACGATCTGCGCCTGCACCGAGCGGTCGAGCGCCGAGGTCGGCTCGTCGAGAACGACGAATCGGGGCTTCAAGACGATGGCGCGGGCGATCGCGATACGCTGGCGCTGACCGCCGGAGAATTCGTGCGGGTAGCGGTCCATCGCCGCCGGGTCGAGCCCGACATCGGTGAGCGCCTTCGCCACCAGGGCACGGCGCTCGGCGCTCCCCTTCACCAGACCCTGTACCGCGAGCCCCTCGGCGACGATGTCGCCCACCGACATCCGCGGGGAGAGCGAGCCGTAGGGATCTTGGAAGACCACCTGCATGTCCTTGCGCAGGGGCCGCATGGTGCGCGGGCCTCGGTCCTCGATCCGCTGGCCGAGGAACACGATCGGTCCCTCGGATTCGGTGAGCCGCAGCAGGGCGAGGCCGAGCGTGGTCTTGCCCGAGCCGGATTCGCCGACGACGCCGACGGTCTCGCCCGCCCGCACCACGAGCCGCACCCCATCGACCGCCTTGACGTGGCCGACGGTGCGCCGGAGCAGCCCCGCCT
>JAGTAM010000339.1 GCA_023422485.1 Pseudomonadota bacterium
CGATCAGGTGCGTGCGATCGAGTGGCGTGAGGACAGCATGTCGACGCAGTTCGCCAATGTCGTGAACGTGCAGGGCACCCGCGAGCAGGTGGACCTGTTCTTCGGCACCAACCGGACCTGGAATCTCGCCGCGACCGAGAACGTGGTGGTGGATCTCTCCAACCGCGTGATCCTCACGCCGCTCGCGGCCAAGCGCCTCCACTCCGTCCTCGGCGGCGTCCTGGCCGAGTACGAGAACCGGCACGGGCACCTCGACCTCGACGCCTGACCGTCCTTCCCCGCCGCCGCGTCCGACAGCGCGGCAGCGGGGCACTTCCGAAGCAAGACCCTGAGCGCTGTCAGTCAAGGAATCCGGGGGCCATGAGCGAGCGTTTGGCGGTGGAGGGCTCCTCCGCGTCGGGCCTGTCCGCAGCGGGCTCGGCCGCGCGCCTGTCCCTGCTGGAGCCGGCCCTGTGGCAGGTGCTCCGAACCGCCCAGACGCTTCAGGCGGCGGCGGAGGCGTGGCTCACGCTTCAGGCGCCGATGCTCGGTGCCCCGCGAGCCTGCGTCCTGCTTCCGGGCACCTCGGTCGGGCTTGCTCCGCTCGCCGTGTTCCCGGCCCAGTCCGAGTGCGAGGCCGGCCTGCGCGAGACCGCCGAGGCCGCCTTTCGCGAGAACCGCCCGGTCGTGCAGGCGATGGCCGAGAACGGGCCTCTTCCCGGCGCGGCGCCGCAGGGGGCAGGCGCCTGGATCGCGCTGCCGCTCGCGCTCGACGACGCGTGCTTCGCCGTCACTGCTTTCGCCCTCGACACCCTCGACAAGGACGAGCTGCGCGCCGCGATCCGCCAGGCGCAATGGGGCAGCGCGTGGCTCGTGGCCAAGCAGGCCGAGCTGATCGGGCGGGGCGAGCGCCGGACGCTGGCCCGCTCGCGCTCCGTTCTCGATCTGCTCGCCGGAGTGCTGGAGCAGTCGCGCTTCTCCGCCGCCTGCACCGCCGCGGTGACGGATCTGGCCATCGCCTTTACCTGCCAGCGGGCGGCGATCGGCTTCGTGCGGCGCGGAAGCGCCCGGATCACCGCGATCTCGCACTCGGCGCAGTTCGGCCGCGAGATGAATCTCGTGCGCCGCCTCGGCGCCTGCATGAACGAGGCGATCGACCAGCGCAGCCTGATCCTGTTCCCGCCATCCGAGAACGAGGCCACCGTCACCACGGCGCATGCCGATCTCGCCCGCCTGCAATACGGCGGCCGGGTGCTGACCGTGCCGATGCTGGTCGATGACCGCTTCGTCGGCGCCATCACCCTCGAGCGCCCCGCCGACCAGCCGTTCAGCCTGGAGACGGTGGAGCAGGTGAGCGCCTGCGCCGCCGCCATCGGGCCGGTGCTGGAGGACAAGCGGCAGAACGACCGCTGGCTCGTGCTGAAGGCCACCGACGCGGTGATGAACGGCGCGCGGCTGGTCTTCGGCCCGAACAAGACCGGGCTCAAGCTCGGCCTCGCGGCCACGCTCGCCGCGGTCCTGGCGCTGTCGGTGATCCAGACCGACTACCGCGTGACGGCGGACGCCCGCGTCGAAGGCCTCGTGCGCCGCTCCGTGGTCGCCTCCTACGACGGCTACCTGAAGACCGCCGGGCATCGCGCCGGCGACACGGTGCGCAAGGGCGACCTCCTCGCCGCCCTGGAGGACCGGGACCTCGCCCTGGAGCGTCTGCGCTGGGTCACCGAGCGCCAGCAGCGCACCTACGAGTACGACAAGGCGCTGGCCACGCGCCAACCGGCGACGATCAACGTGGTCAAGAGCCAGATCGATCAGGCCGACGCGCAGATCCGCCTGCTCGACGAGCAGATCGCGCGCTCGAAATTCACCGCCCCCTTCGACGGATTGATCGTCTCCGGCGACCTTTCGCAATCCATCGGCGGTGCCGTCAGCCGCGGGCAGGTGCTGTTCGAGATCGCGCCGCTCGACAGCTACCGCGTCGTGCTCAGCGTGGACGAGCGGGTGATCGCCGACCTGCACGAGGGGCAGACCGGGCACATGCTCGCGACCTCCCTGCCCGATCAGCCCCAGGCGCTGACGATCCAGACCATCACCCCGGTGGCCGAGGCCAGGAACGGCCGCAACCTGTTCCGCGTCGAGGGCCGGATCGCCGACGGGGCCACCCGGCTGCGGCCGGGCATGGAGGGCATCGCCAAGGTCGATGTCGATCGGCGGCTGCTCGCCTGGATCTGGGCCCGGCCGATCGTCGATTGGCTGCGCCTCGCCGTCTGGCACTGGTGGCCGTGAGGGGATCGAGGCGTGTCCCAGTCCCTGTTCAGCCAGTCGTGGTACCGGGTCGCGAACTTGCGCCCGCGGCTGCGTCGCCACGCCGAGATCCACCGGCAGAGCTTTCGCGGCGAGGTCTGGTACGTCCTGCAGGATCACCAGACCGGGCGCTTCCACCGCCTCTCGCCCGCCGCCAACCTGATCCTCTGCATGATGGACGGGCGCCGCACGCTGCAGGAGGTGTGGGAGGCCGCCGCCCGCCGCAACGAGGATGACCCGCCGACCCAGGACGACACGATCCGCCTGATCTCGCAGCTCCACGGCTCGGACCTGCTCCAGGGCGATCTGCCGCCGGATCTCGCGGAACTCGCCGAGCGCTCGGAATCGACCGCGCGCCGCACCCTGATCGCCCGGGTCAAGAACCCGCTTGCCCTGCGCTTCCCGCTGTTCGACCCCGATCCGCTGCTCGACCGGCTCGCGCCGTTCTTCCGACCGCTCTTCTCGGTCTGGGGTCTCGCGGTCTGGCTCGCGGTCGTGATCGCCGGCCTCGTCGTGGCTGCCCTGCACGCTGGCGAGCTGACCGGCGACGTCGCGGGCCAGATGCTCTCGGCGCAGAACGTCGCGCTGATGATGTGCCTCTACCCCGTCATCAAGGCCCTGCACGAGGCGGGGCATGCCTGCGCCGCCAAGGCGTGGGGCGGCGAGGTGCACGAGGTCGGCGTCATGCTGCTCGTGCTGTTCCCGGCGCCCTACGTCGATGCCTCGACCTCGGCCGCCTTCCCGAGCAAGTGGCAGCGGATGATGGTGGCGGCCGCTGGCATCTTCGTCGAGCTGTTCCTGGCGGGGCTCGCCGCCATCGTCTGGGCCACGGCCGAGCCGGGCCTCGTGCGGGCGGCCGCCTTCAACGTGATGGTGATCGGCAGCGTCTCGACGCTGCTGTTCAACGGCAACCCGCTGCTGCGCTTCGACGGCTACTACATCTTCGCCGACCTGATCGAGATTCCCAATCTCGGCTCGCGCGCCAACCGCTACGTCTTCTACCTGGTCGAGCGCTACCTTCTGAAGATCGAGGGCGCGAAGAGCCCGGTCACCGCCGCGGGCGAGCGGCCGTGGCTCCTCGTCTACGCGGTCGCCGCCTTCATCTACCGGACCATCGTCTCGATCGGCATCGCGGCCTTCATCGCCACCCAGTACTTCGTGTTCGGCGTGCTGCTGGCCGGGCTCGCGCTGTTCGGCACCATCGTCGCGCCCCTGATGAAGGGGCTGAAATTCGTCCTGACCGACCCGAAGCTGAACCGGCGCCGGGGCCGGGCCATCACTCTGACGAGCGCCGCCGTCGGTGCGGCCTTCGCGTTGCTGTTCGTCGTCCCCCTGCCCTACACGACCATGGCGCAGGGCGTCGTCTGGGCCCCCGACGACACTCAGATCCGGACCCAGACCGACGGCATCCTCACCACGCTGCTGGTGGAGCCCGGCCGCGACGCCCAGGCCGGCGAGCCCCTGGCGACGCTTGAGGATCCGAGCCTCGACAGCCGCGTCGCGGTGCTGGAGGCGCAGCTCGTCGAACTGCGCCTACGCTACGACGCCGCCCGGCTCGGCGACCGGGTCCAGGCGCAGATCCTTCAGGAGCAGATTGCCAGCATGCAGGAGATCCTGCGGGTCTACCGCGAGCGGCAGGCCGGCCTCACCGTGCGGGCGGCCCAGGCCGGGCGTCTGATCGTGCCCGGCGCCATCGATCTGCCGGGGCGCTACCTGCGCCGGGGCGAGCGCATCGGCTACGTTCTGACCGCCGACGACCCCGTGGTGCGGGTGGTGGTGCCGCAGACCGACGTGGACCTGATCCGCAGCCGGACGCAGGGCGTCGCCGCGCGGCTCGCCGAGCGGCCCGAGGAGGTGCGCGACGGCGCGATCCTGCGGGAGGTGCCGGGGGCGCAGCAGGAGATTCCGAGCCTCGCCCTCGCCACACAGGGCGGCGGCACGATCGCGGTCGATGCCAGCAATCCGCAGAAGCCGGTAGCACTCCAGAGCATCTTCGTCTTCGACGTCCAGCTCGCTGGCGGCATTCCCTTCAACGTGCTCGGCGAGCGGGTCTATGTCCGGTTCGATCACGGGGCGGAGCCGATCGCGTGGCGCGTGATGCGCAGCCTGCGGCAGGTCTTCCTGAGCCAGTTCCGTGTCTGACCCTCTCGCCCTCCCCGCGGGCCGGCTCCCCGCCGGTCCGGCCTTCCGCCTGCCGTCGGCGCGGGCCTATTCCGAGCACAAGCCGTTCAAGGCCACGCGCCTCGATCAGGCTGCGGCGAAGGTCGTCGGGCTGGCTCGGGTGGGGCTCGCGGGCTGGGCAGGCCGCCGCTACGCGCGCATCGCCCGCAACGCCCTGGCGCAGGCCGAGGCGGTGGCGGAGCTGTCCGAGGAGGCGCTTCAGTTCCGGATCCGGGCAATCGCGTCGGCCCTGCGCGCCCGGAAGAACTTTCGCGACGCCGACATCACCGAGGCCTTCGCCCTGATCCGCGAGATGTCGGGCCGGGTGAAGGGGCAGCGCCATTACGGCGTGCAGATGATGGGCGCCGCCGCCCTCCTCGACGGACGCATCGCCCAGATGGCCACCGGAGAGGGCAAGACCCTGACGGCGACGCTCGCCGCGGGTGCGGCGGCCCTGGCCGGCCTGCCCGTCCACGTCGTCACGGTCAACGACTACCTCGCCGAGCGCGATGCCGAGGAGATGCGGCCGCTCTACGCCGCCCTCGGCCTCACCGTCGGCGTCATCAAGGAAAAGCAGGAGCAGCCGGAGCGGGCGTTAGCCTACGGCTGCAACATCACCTACTGCACCAACAAGGACCTCGCCTTCGACTACCTGCGCGACCGCATCGCGCTGGGCCAGCGCGCCAGCGACGTACGGCTCAAGCTCGAAAACATGCATGCGAGCGCCAGCCGGCTCGCGCAACTGCGCCTGCGCGGCCTGCACTTCGCCATCGTCGACGAGGCCGACAGCGTGCTGATCGACGAGGCGCGCACGCCGCTCATCATCTCGGCCCCGGCGGGCTCTCAATTTGGCACCGAGGTTCTCGCCCGTGCCATGGAGATCGCCGGAGAACTGTCGAGCCCGCAGGATTACGGGATCGAGGCGGCGGAGCACCGGATCGTCCTCACCGAGCCCGGACGCGAACGGATCGCCGCGCTCGCCAAGAGCGAGACCCACGGCCAGGATTCCGCCTGGCGCGGGCGCGTCACCCGCGAGGGGTTGGTGCGGCAGGCGCTCTCGGCCCTGCACCTGTTTCACCGGGACGAGCACTACATCCTGCGCGACGGCAAGGTGGTGATCGTCGACGCCAATACCGGCCGGGTGATGCCGGACCGGAGCTGGAGCGACGGCCTGCACCAGATGGTCGAGCACAAGGAGGGCTG
>JAGTAM010000357.1 GCA_023422485.1 Pseudomonadota bacterium
CGTCCCAGACGACCGGCAGCGCGTCGAGGGCGGTCTTGGCGCGCCAGAACGTGTCGGCCACCACGACGACCGCGCTGTCGCCGATCTGCAGCACGCGCTTGACGCCGGGCATGCCCGAGACCGCCGCCGCGTCGAAGCTCTTCACGCTGCCACCGGTCACCGGGCAGTCCCGGATCGCAGCGTTGAGCAGGCCGAGCAGGGTCAGGTCGATCCCGTAGACCTGGGAGCCGTCGAGCTTGGCCAGGGTGTCGAGGCGCTTCAGCGGCTTGCCGGCGAGCGTCCAGTCCTTGGGATCCTTGAGCACCACCTCCTTCGGCGGCGCGATCTTCGCCGCCTCCGCGGCGACCGCGCCGTAGGTGGTCCTGCGGCCGGACGGTCCGTGCGTGATCACGCCCCGCTCGACCCGGCACTCGTCGGCCGGCACGCCCCAGCCCTTGGCGGCGGCGGCGACCAGCATGATGCGGGCGGCGGCGCCGCCCTTTCGGACGTATTCGTGCGACTCGCGGATGCCGCGGCTGCCGCCGGTCGAGTAGTCACCCCAGACGCGCTTGCGGGCGAGGTTCCGGCCCGGGCTCGGATACTCGGTGGTGACGCGAGCCCAGTCGCAACCGAGCTCCTCGGCGACGAGCTGGGCGAGGCCGGTGAGCGTGCCCTGGCCCATCTCCGATCGGGCGATGCGGATCACCACGGTCTCGTCGGGCTTCACCACGACCCAGGCATTCACCTCCGGCACGGCGGGCGCCGCGTCGAGGATCGCAGCCCGGGCCGGTGCGAGGGACGGGATGTGGAAGCCGAGCGTGAAGAGGCCGGCGCCGGCCAGTACGGCGCGGCGGGAAGGGCGGAAGGTTTCGCGATCGCTACGCATCGGTCTGCCCTTCAGCCGGACTGGCCGCGCTCGGCGGCGAGCTTGATGCCAGCGAGTACGCGGTTGTAGGTGCCGCAGCGGCAGATGTTGGTGATCTCGGCGCGGATCTGATCCTCGCTCGGGCGTGGGTTCTGCGACAGCAGGGCTGCCGAGGCCATGATCATCCCCGGCTGGCAGAAGCCGCATTGGGGGACGTCGAGTTCGGCCCATGCCTTCTGGACCGGGTGATCGGCACCGGGCGCCAGCCCCTCGATCGTGACGATCTTCTGCCCTGGCTCGACCGAGGAGAGCGGCACCGAGCAGGCACGCACCGCCGCGCCGTCGACATGCACGGTGCAGGCGCCGCACTGGGCGATGCCGCAGCCGTACTTCGTGCCAGTCAGGCCGATCTGCTCCCGGATCACCCACAGGAGCGGCGTGTCCGGCTCGGCATCGATCTCGCGCACGACGCCGTTGACGTTCAGACGCGCCATGGCATTCCTCTCCTTGGAATCGTCCTAAGGCATACGGTATCCCTCGGATGCCGGCCCGTCACAAGGGGCGCCTGCGGGGGCAACAGGTGCTGGAGCCGCGGTGGCGCGGTTGATCCTCTCACTGAAGGGTCCGTTCGGAGTGAAGGCGTCCGAACGAGGCCGCGGCACGTTCCGAGCCGGTCACGACCGCGGCAATCCGTGATCGCGTTGTCCTGGCTGGCATCAGGCCGTCAGGGCCGCCTGATGGTTCAAGCGCGCGGCGAGTTGATCGGCGAACTTGCTGGCGGCGACCGGCAGCAGTCGTCCGCGCAACTGCGCTAGCACGACGCTCATCGGTTCGAGATCGCGGGTGTCGATTAGGCGGCTGCGCAGGCGCAGATCGTCGGGAATGCCGCTCGGCACTTGGAAGCTCACGACATCCTCCCGCAGGACGACGTTGCGCAGGAATTCCAGCGATCCGGATTCCACTGTCGCCCGCATCTCCACCCCGCGCCGGGCGAGCGCGTGCTCGATGTGGTGGCGGATGGCCAGCGAGCGATCGGGCAAGGCCAGGGCGTGGGCGAGGCAGTCCCGCAGCCGGACCGGCCCATCCTGAGCGGCCAAGGGGTGGCTCGCCCGCATCAGGGCGCATAGCGACTGACGGCCGGCATAGAGCGCGTGCAGCTCCGCCGAGGGCGGCGGCTGGAGGACAAGTGCGAGATCGGCCTCGAAGGAGACGAGGGCAGCCACCGCCTGGACATGGTCGCGCACCTGCACAGTGAAGGCGACCTGGGGAAACTGCGCCCGGTAGGTTTCGACCTCCTCCGGAATCATCCGGGTGACGAACGCTTGGCTACAGGCAAGAGCCACGTGGCCACGGCGGACGCCGGAAAGATCAGCGATCTGGGAGCGGACACGGTCGAGGTCCGCCGCTTGGTCGCGGATGTGGCGCGCCAGCAATTCGCCCGCCGCGTTGAGGCGCATGCCCTGCGCGAGGCGCTCGAAAATCGGCGTTCCGAGCTCGTACTCGATGTCCTGGATCTGCCGGGTGAGGGCTGAGGGCGTGATGTTGAGGCGCTCGGCCGCTCGCCGGATCGAGCCGGAGCGGGCGACCTCGGCCACGGCGGTGAGGCTGCGCAGATGCTTCATCCCGAACCTCCCGCCGTAGCGTTGCCAGAAGCGCAACAACTCCGTCAAGAATTAGCACTTCCCGGCAACACTTGTGCTCCATAGGCTCAAGACATCGGTACATGCAGGAGCCGCCCGATGATCGACCGCCGCAGCCTTCTCGCCGGTCTCGGAACCGGCCTCGTCGCGACTTCCCTCTCTGGTCGTGCCGCTCGGGCGCAAGCCGCCCCCACCGTCATTCGGATGGGCTCGCTCAAGCTCATCCACTCGATCGCGCCTCACTTCTATGAGCGCTTCACACCCGAAGGCGTGCGAGTCGAGGTGATCCCATTCGAGAGCCCGACCGAGGGCAAGAACGCCGTCGTCACCAAGTCGGTGGATTTCGGCACCTTCGGGCTCGCGGCGGCGACCCTCGGGGCTGCGGCGGGCGAGCCGATCGTCGTCATCGCCTCCACCTGCAACCGCGGTATGGGGGTGATCGCCCGCAAGGACTCCGACATCCGGACGATCAAGGACCTGCGCGGGAAGCGCGTGGCGATCTGGCCCGGAAGCACACAGGAGGTGTTCGCCCTCGAGCGGATGCGCATGGAGGGACTGTCCGTGAAGGACATCACCCCGGTGCGGGTCTCGTTCTCGGAGATGCATCTCGCGCTCGCCCGCGGCGACGTCGACGCCTATGTCGGCGCCGAGCCCGCCCCCGGCGTCAGCCTCGCTTCGGGCGTCGGCCAGCTCGTCGAGTACCCCTACGGCACCGAGATGGGGTCGCTCAACATGGTGTTCGGTGCTCACCGCGACACACTGGCCGAGCGGCCCGACCTCGTGCGCACGATGCTGGAGATCCACCGCAAGGCCACCGAGTTCGCCGCTAAGGATCGGGACGCGATGATCGCCATGGCGGTGGCCAAGCTCGGTCAGAAGCGCGAGGCGCTGGCGCTCTCGGCCCCGAACGTCGAACTCACCTGGAAGCTCGGGCCGGACGAGGTGCGTCAGGCCAAGGTCTACGCCGAGCGCATGCTGGCGCTCAAGCAGATCAAGCGGCTGCCCGAAGACGGCTTCATCGATACCCGCTTCGTCGATGCGATGAGGGACGCATGAGCGCCGCGATCGAGGGAGCCGCCCTCTCAGCCGCCTTGCCGAGCGCGATGCCGGCTCAGAATCAGAGTCCCACGCCGGCCGCTGCGCCGCTCCATGGCCTCCTCGGCCACCTGCGCGGTCCGGCGCTGGCCCTGGTGGTGCCGCTGGCGACACTCGCGCTCTGGCACTTCGCTACCGCGAACCGGCCCTACAGCCTCGTCCCGCCCCCTTCCGAGGTCTGGCTGGCGCTGCGCGACATGGCGTTCGGCGGCATCAACGACGACGCCTTCAGCGCCACCCTGTGGACCCATCTCTGGGCCTCGCTGTCGCGGGTCTACGGCGGCTTCGCGCTGGCGGCCGCGGCAGCTCTGCCCCTCGGCCTGATGATCGGCCGCGTGCCCCTGGTCCGGGCGCTGCTCGATCCCGTGCTGCAGATCCTGCGGCCGATCCCGGTCACCGCGTGGCTGCCGCTCGCGATGATCCTGTTCGGGCTCGGGCCCCGCTCGGCCTTCTTCCTCGTGTTCCTGGGCGCCTTCTATCCGATCCTCGTCAACACCGTGTTCGGCGTGCGCTCGGTCGAGCCGCGCCTGTTCGAGGCGGCGTCGATGCTGGGCTGCACGGGGCCCGCACAGTTTCTCCGGGTGGTGTTGCCCGCCGCTCTCCCATCGATCTTCACCGGCCTGCGGCTCGGCCTCGGCTTCGCCTGGGTGGTGATCGTGGTGGGCGAGATGACCGGCGTTCAGACCGGCCTCGGCGCCGTCATCATGGAGGCGCGCCAGCTCTCGCGCACCGAAATCGTGATCTGCGGCATGGGCGTAATCGGCATTGCCGGCTTCGTCTCGGACTGGATCGTCATGCGCATCGGTCGCCGCCTCCTCTCTTGGAGCCCCTCCCATGGCTGCGCCCCCCCTC
>JAGTAM010000375.1 GCA_023422485.1 Pseudomonadota bacterium
GAGACGAGCAGGGCCGGTAGCTCCTGTCGTTTCAGCCAGTCGAGGCCGGTCGCGGCCTCGGTGATCGGGCTCATCAGGCCGCCGACGCCCTCGATTAGCACGGTTTCACCGTCTTCGGCCTCGGCCAAACGCGCGCCGCACCACCCGACCAGCTCAGCCAGGGTAAGGCTGCGTCCCTCGCGGGCGGCGGCGAGGTCGGGCGCCAGCGGCGCGGCGAAGCGCCAGGGCGAGCAGGAAGCGACGGTCTCAGGCGTGACGCCGAGCCCCTGCGCGGCGAGCAGCCGGCCGGTGTCGCTCTCGGCGAAGTCGGGATGGTCGAGCGGGGGAACGCCGCTGGCGAGTGGCTTCAGGGCCCGCACCCGCCGGCCCTGCCCGCGCAGCCGGCGGACCAGAGCGGCGGTCGTATAGGTCTTGCCGATTTCGGTGCCGGCACCGACGACGAACAGGGCGGGTAGGGGCATGGCGTGTGGATCGCCCGGGCGAGAAAACGCCGTCTTCTCACCCGCATCCTCATTCTGAGGTGCCGACTACGGCGGGCCTCGAAGGATCATCCGGTTCGCGGGTGATCCGTGGAGCCTCCTTCGAGGCTGCCTCGCAGCACCTCAGGATGAGGCCGTGCGGTGGAGCTATTAGGCCAGTCGCTCGCCTGTGCGGGACCTACTTCTCGACGAAGGCCTTCTCGATCACGTAGTGGGCCGCCTCGCCGTGGTTGCCCTCCTCGTAGCCGAGGCCGGTCAGCATCTCGCGGGTGTCCTTGATCATCTCCGGCGAGCCGCACAGCATGAAGCGGTCGTTCTCGATCGACATCGGCGGCAGGCCGATATCCTCGAACAGCTTGCCCGAGGTCATCAGCTCGGTGATCCGGCCGCGGTTGCGGAACGGCTCGCGCGTCACGGTCGGGTAGTAGATGAGCTGGTTGGCGATCATCTCGCCCAGGAATTCGTGCTTCGGCAGCGTCTCGGTGATGGTCTCGCCGTAGGCCAGTTCCTGCACCTGGCGGCAGCCATGGACGAGCACGACCTTCTCGAAGCGGTCGTAGGTCTCCGGATCCTTGATGATCGACAGGAAGGGCGCGAGCCCGGTGCCGGTGCCGAGCAGGTAGAGGTTCTTGCCGGGCAGGAGGTTGTCGAGCACCAGCGTGCCGGTCGGCTTCTTGCCGATCATGATCGGATCGCCGACCTTGAGGTGCTGCAGCTTCGAGGTGAGCGGGCCGTTGGGCACCTTGATGGAGAAGAACTCCAGTTCCTCCTCGTAATTGGCCGAGACGACCGAGTAGGCACGCAGCAGCTGCCGGCCCTCGACCTCGATGCCGATCATCGTGAACTCGCCGTTGCGGAAGCGGAACGAGGGATCGCGCGTCGTGCGGAAGGAGAAGAGCGTGTCGGTCCAGTGGTGGACGGAGAGGACGCGCTCCTCGTTGTACTTGCTCATCGGCCGCAGGTTTCCCGATTCTCGAAGCGTCGAAACCGGGCTCTTCTCGCAGTTGCAGCATCCGCGTCAAGACGCAGGGCCGCCACAGCGCACGGAATGTGGGTTTGTCTGGAACTGTTCTTGATGCCGGCGCATGCCTGCCCCGGCAAGAGCGCATCGCCGGATCGTCGAAGGGCCTCTCACGAAACTCCGGTCGCCCTGCTGTCGCCAGAGCGAGAACGGTCAGTCGCCGGGAGTTTCGTGAGGTACTCTTACAAGGGCTTCAGCCCGGCCTCGATCTCCGCCCGGCGCGGTTCGAGGAAGGGCGGCAGGGCGAGCCCCTCGCCGAGACGCTCCATCGGCTCGTCCGTGGCGAAGCCCGGCCCGTCGGGGGCGATCTCGAACAGGATGCCGTTCGGCTCGCGGAAATACAGGCTGCGGAAATAGTAACGATCGACCGGGCCGCTGGAGGGCACGCGCCGCTGCTTCAGGCGGTCGGCCCAGGCATCGTAATCGGCATCCGGGATGCGGAAGGCGACGTGGTGGACGGCGCCGGCGCCCTGGCGGGCTTGCGGGCCCGAACCTTTGAGGAGTTGCACCTCCGCGGAAGGACCGCCCGCGCCGGTCTCGAACACGCTCACCTCGCCCTCGGGCAGTTCGAAGGTCCGGGCGCGGCGGAAGCCGAGGATCTGGGTCAGGACCGCTTCGGTGCGCTCGGGCTGGGAGACCGCGAGACGGATGGGTCCGAGCCCCCGGATCTGGTGCTCGGGCGGCACCGGACTGTCCGCCCAGGGATGGGCCTCGCCCATGCCGCCGTCATCGACGAGGCTGAGGCGCTGGCCCTCGCCGTCCTCGAAATCGAGGGTGAGGCGCCCGTCCCGCTCGATCGCCGGATGGTGGCTCACGCCCTGGCGTCCGAAATGCTCGCGCCACCAGTCGAAACTCGCCGCGCCGCTCACACGCAGCAGGGTGCGCGCGATGCTGTCGGTGCCGCGCTGCTCGGGCGGCGCAGGCCAATCGAAGAAGGTGATGTCGGTGCCGGGCGAGGCGCGGCCGTCGGCGTAGAACAGGTGATAGGCCGAGACGTCGTCCTGATTGACGGTCTTCTTGACGAGCCGAAGCCCCAGCACGCGGGTGTAGAAAGCGAGGTTGTCGGCCGCCCGCGCCGTGATGGCGGTGACGTGGTGGAGACCGGTGAGTTGCATCGCTGGAGACCTCGCGCGGGAAGCGGGTTCAAGCCCACCAGATAGGGAGTCCGGGCGCGAGCCCAAGGCAGGGGCCGTCAGGCCACCATGGAGGTCAGCCGCGCCTTGGCCGCCTGCGCCAGGAAGCCGGACCGGCTCTCGCCGGCGGCCTCGGCCGCGCGGTCGATGCGCTTGAGCAGACTCTCTTCCACCGAGATGTTCACCCGCACCGCCCGCCCCGGCAGATCGACCTCGATCAGGCCGATCATCGCGTCCCGGCTGTCCTCAACGAAGACCGGATCGCCGCGCAATTCTTCGAGGGAACGCGCCTGCGGCACCGGCTCGCCATCCTCCACCAAGCCACCGACATGGAAGGACAGCATCTCGGCGGCCTTCCGGTAAAGCTCATCGAGATCGTCGGCACCCGTCGTCGCGCCGGGAAAATCCGGAAAGGACGCGCCGAAATTGCCGGCCTCGCCGTGAATCAGCATGACGACCCGCGTCATCGTTGCTCTCTCCCGCCTCTCGAAGCGGCCCCACTCACCAGTCCCAACCCGCCTGCCGGTAGATGCTCCGAAGCGTGCCTATGGCCTGCTCACGGCGTCCGGTGTCCAGCGTCACGCGGCCCGGCTTCGTAGGATGCTTGTACTGGACATGGTCGCCCGGTCCCTTTCGAGCAACGATCCAACCATCGACACGCAGCCGGGCGATGAGATCGCGCGTTTCCTTATTGCGATTCGACACGAGAGGTCTCCGACAGGCCCCCCTG
>JAGTAM010000133.1 GCA_023422485.1 Pseudomonadota bacterium
GCGCAACGCGCCGTTCCCATGAGCCCGCGAGGGACGCTTCCGGAACAGGCTCTTTCCGAATCAAGCGGGCGCGGCCATCGGCTGATGGCACGCGCCCGATCCGGTCCCGGCCTCGATCACCGGGAACGGCTTGTCGCTTTCGAACGCCTCATTCGCCGCCGAACGCGGCCCGCAGCCGGCCGAACTGCGCGGTGACCGGGCTCTCCCGCGGCACCGGCACGGGACGGTCCTCGCTGATCAGCGCATCGAGGTGAAGGATGCGCGCGTGAAGCCGGCGCGAGCGGCGCACGAGATCCTGGAGCCGGAGCGGCAAGGTGGCGAAGGCCTCTCCCGCCTCCGGAAGGGCCCGCTCCGATTCGGCGAGCTTGACCCGGGTCTTCTCCTCCTGCGCCTGGCTCACCGAGAGTTCGCCCTCGGATACCGCCCGCTGCACCAGCAGCCAGGAGGCGATCTGCATCAGCCGCGTCGTGAGGCGCATGCTCTCGCTGGCATAGGCCAGCGTGGCATCGCGCGAGATCAGCCGCGACTCGGCCCTGCCCTCCCCGTCGAGATAGGCCGCGGTCTCCTCGACCAGCAGCATGCCCTCGCGGAACAGGGTCTTGAAGGCTTCCGACGACACGTAGGACTCGCCGAAGCTCACCCACTCACGGTCGTCCCGGAACGTGACGTCGAACTCGGTCATCCTGCCTCCTGTGCCGCCGGCGAACCATCTGTCCCGCCTCGGGACGATCTCGGTGCGAATGCAGCCATTGGGGCAAGTGTAGCGCCGAACGCGAGCCGGGAGAGGGTTCACGTCTTTTTAACGTTAACGGCGCCGGAGCGGCCAGCGACGCGATGCCTGGAGTGGGGATCGGCGCCAAAAAAAGAAGCCGCTCCAGAGGAGCGGCTGTCACGAGTCTTACAGGGAGGCATCAAACAGACTGGACAGAGATCCCAATCAGGATCCAGACAATCTGGATGTGCCTCTTTGTAGAACGGAAAGGTTAACACAGCGTTAAGCGCTCGATACGCCTCTCGAAAAAGCAGGATGGCATCAGGATCGAGGGCTGGAAACGCGGCCGGACATGACGTCTCGCCGCCAATACGCACCAGGATGACCCATCAGGGTTGCAGCACCCTCCCGCGCCCTGCATCCGCATCGGCATGGCGTCATTGACTTGCGGCGCCCCCTCCGCCATAAGCCGCGCCATTGCGAAGCGGCGCCCTGTTCCGGGCGCCCTTCGCGTTTGCAGATCCCATTTCGAGGTCCACGCACGGTCCGCGCGCTGAACACAAGCGCCGCCGGGTCGATACCTCGACCGCCGGAGACCGATCATGAAGAGAACCTACCAGCCCAGCAAGCTCGTCCGTAAGCGCCGTCACGGCTTCCGCGCCCGCATGGCGACCGCCGGCGGCCGCAAGGTCATCGCCGCCCGCCGCGCGCACGGCCGCAAGCGCCTCTCGGCCTGAGACAATCCGTGGCGCCGCACGCGGGCGCCACGTTTCGCAACGCGAGCCCGCGAATCGGGATCGGAGCGCCCGTGCCGACGATCGGACGTCTCCGGCGGCGCCCGGACTTCCTGGCAGCCGCCCAGGGCCGGCGCTTCCACACGGAACGCATGAGCGCCCAGGGGCGCCTGCGCACGCCCGACGAGACCCGCGACGGCGTGACCGCCGAGGGACTCTTCCTCGGCTTCACCATCACCAAGCGCGTAGGGCATGCGACCGAACGCAACCGGATCCGGCGTCGCCTGCGTAGCGCCGTCGCTGCCGTGGCGGCGGACGCCCCCGCGATCGGAGCGGATGTCGTGGTGATTGCCCGACGCCCCGCTCTGGACGCACCCTTCGAGAGTCTCGTCGCAGATCTGCGCCGGGCCCTCCACTCGGTGACGCGCCCGGCCTCGCCCCGCTCCGGCGACGCTTCCAGACCACCCCCCTCCCCATCGCGTCGCGGCGGCTCACGCTCCGGCCGGGGCGCGAACGCGGGTGGCACCTCGCCCTTTCCCTCCACATCGAAGGCGCCTGACGGATCGACCGATGGGTAACGACAAGACGAACATGTTCGTCGCCATCGCCTTGTCGCTGGTGGTCCTGCTTGGCTGGCATTACTTCGTCACCGGGCCGGCCAGCGAGCGGCAGCGACAGGCGGCGCAAAGCCAGACCACGCAGCAATCCGGCGCGCCGCAGACGGCCGACGGCATTCCCGCCCCGAGCCCGCGGGAAGGCAGCCCCAACGCACCCGTGCCCGGCACCGTTCCGGGCGCCGCCACGCAGGGGCCCGTCTCCCGCGAGGACGCCTTGGCGCGCTCGGCCCGGGTGCGGCTCGACACGCCCGCGCTCTACGGCTCGATCGCGCTCAAAGGCGCGCGCATCGACGACGTGAGCCTCAAGAACTACCACGAGACCGTCAGCGACGAGAGCCCGCGCATCGTGCTGCTCTCGCCCATCGGCAGCGCCAACCCGTACTATGCGGAATTCGGTTGGGTCGGCGCCAATGCCGGGCCGCTGCCCAACGCCGACACGCTGTGGAAGGCCGACGGCGATCTGCTCGCCCCCGGCAAGCCGCTGACGCTGAGCTGGGACAACGGCCAGGGCCTCGTCTTCAAGCGCATCATCGCCGTGGACGACAAGTTCATGTTCACGGTTCGCGACGAGGTGGAAAACGCCTCGGCCAATCCCGTGACGCTCTATCCCTACAGCCTCGTCTCGCGCTGGGGTAAGCCGCAAACCCAGGGCTACTTCGTCCTGCACGAGGGCCTGATCGGCGTGCTCGGCAACGACGGCCTGCAGGAGTTTACGTACGATAAGGTCGCCAAGGAGCCGGCCTATGGCGGCCCCGGCACGCTGGGCAAGGCCTGGACGAACGTGACCGGCGGCTGGGTCGGGATCACCGACAAGTACTGGGCCGCCGCGGCCATTCCGGAGCAGGACAAGCCCTTCACCGGCGCCTTTACCGAGCGCACCGACGGCGCGACCAAGGTCTACCAGACCTCCGTGCGCGGCGACGCCGTGACGGTGGCGCCGAACGCGTCCTCGACCACGACCCAGCGCCTGTTCGCGGGCGCCAAGGAGGTCAACCAGATCAACGCCTACGAGCGCGAGTTCGGTATCAAGCAGTTCGACCTGATGATCGACTGGGGTTGGTTCTGGTTCCTGACCAAGCCGATGTTCCGGGCGCTGGACTTCTTCTTCCACCTCACCGGCAATTTCGGCGTCTCGATCCTGCTGGTGACGCTGATCCTCAAGATCTTCTTCCTGCCGATCGCCAACCGCTCCTACGTCTCCATGGCCAAGATGAAGGCCGTGCAGCCGGAGATGACCTCCATCCGGGAGCGCTACAAGGACGACCGGACGAAGCAGCAACAGGCGATGATGGAGCTGTACAAGAAGGAGAAGATCAACCCGGTGGCCGGCTGCTGGCCGGTGCTGATCCAGATCCCGGTCTTCTTCGCGCTCTACAAGGTCCTGTTCATCACCATCGAGATGCGGCACGCGCCGTTCTTCGGCTGGATCCAGGATCTCGCCGCGCCCGATCCGACGAGCATCGTCAACCTGTTCGGCCTCCTGCCGTTCGCCGCGCCCGACTTCATCCATCTGGGCGTGTGGCCGATCATCATGGGCATCACGATGTTCGTGCAGATGAAGATGAACCCCGCGCCGCCGGACCCGGTCCAGGCGCAGGTCTTCGCCTTCATGCCGATCGTGTTCACCTTCATGCTCGGCTCGTTCCCGGCCGGACTGGTGATCTACTGGGCCTGGAACAACACCCTCTCGGTGATCCAGCAATACATCATCATGCGCCGGAACGGCGTGAAGGTGGAATTGTGGGACAACATGAGGGGCATGTTCAAACGCGGCGATAAGAAAGCCGCGGCCACCAAGAGCTGAGCGCCACGGCTCTCTCTTTTCCTGGATCCCGGGCCTGCCCGGGATCCGCTGCGTTCCGGCCCGGGCCGCGCCGGCCCGGCCTCATCGGGACGGCGTCGCCAGGCGAGGCGATATCCGCGATGCTTGAAGCCGAGTCTGACTCCCCCTCCCCCGAACTTCTGGAAGCCGGCCGCCTGCTGTTCGCAGGCGAGGCCGAGTTCACCGCCGCCGCCCCGGCGATCGGCGCCCTGCCGGCGATGGAAGGCGTCGAGATCGCGTTTGCCGGGCGTTCCAACGTCGGCAAGTCGAGCCTCGTCAACGCCCTGACCGGGCGCAACACGCTCGCGCGCACATCGCACACGCCGGGCCGAACCCAGCAGCTCAACTTCTTCCGCATCGGCGGGCGCCTGACCCTCGTCGACATGCCGGGCTACGGCTACGCGGCGGTCGAGAAGGCGAAGGTCGAGGCCTGGACCCAGTTGATCCACGCCTACCTGAAGGGCCGCTCGAACCTCGCGCGCGTCTACGTGCTGATCGATTCCCGGCACGGGCTGAAGTCGATCGACACCGATCTACTCGACGGGCTCGACAAGGCGGCGGTCTCCTATCAGATCGTGCTGACCAAGGGCGACGCCCTCAAGAAGGCCGAGATCGATCGGCGCATCGCCGGCATCCAGGCGGCGCTCGCCAAGCGTCCGGCGGCCTACCCTGAAGTACTGCTGACCTCGAGCCGCGACGACAGCGGCGTGGCGGAGCTGCGCGCCAGCATCGCCCGGCTGCTGCAGGAGCGCGGCGCGTGACCGGCCTCGACCGCCTCCTCGCCGCCCTTGCGGCCCTCGCCGGAGGACTCGGCGTAGCGGCGAGCGCGGCGGCCGCCCATACCAGCGGCGGCGAGACGCTGAAGACCGCCGCGCAGTTCCTGCTGTTCCACGCGCCGGCCATCCTTGCTTTGACCGGCTTTGCCGCCGCCGGCCTGACCCGCGGTGCCCTCACCCGCCTCGCCGCGGCGGCTTTGCTCATCGGGCTCGCGCTGTTCTCGGGCGATCTCGCCCTGCGGGCGCTGACCGGCCAAGCACTGTTCCCGATGGCGGCGCCGATCGGAGGAACGGTGCTGATGGCGGGATGGGCGCTCGCGGCCATCGCCGCATTGGTGCCGGCGCGACGCTGACACGTCAGTGCGGCCGAGCCCGCAAGAGGGACCTGTGCCGAGATCCTGGCTTCTGCTCGCCGCCTGCCTCGTAGCTTTTCCCGCCCACGCTGGTGCGATCGAGGAGAACGAGCCGCTGGTCATGCGGCTGATCTTCGAGGATTGCCTCGGCTATATCCGTCATGGCCGCACCCCGTTCGAGGGCCTCGCGACGCGCCCCGCCTCCCGCGAGGCGATCGATCAGATTCCCTCGCGCGCCCCGGATCGGGAGAAGGCAGTCGAGTTGCTGTCGCCGCGCTACGTCGCGTCCTGGGGACGGGATGCCGACGGCCGGCACTGCTTCCTCCAGACCGTGTGGTGGGCCGAGCGCGACGGCTTGCCGGCGCGGCTCGGTGTGCGGGCGAAGGATTTCCTCGGACGCGTCACCGAGCGGGCGCGCTCTGCGGGTTTCGAGGACGCCTTTCCGGCCGACACCTTCTCGCCGCTTGCCACGAGCCTCTGGTCGGAGAAGAGCACTGGCCACGATGCCGGCCCCCTGCGCCCCGTCAGCTTCACGATTCTCCCCACCGGCAGCGACGAGGCAACCGGCCTGATGGATGCCGGACTCATCGTAATGGGCGGCCCACCCCAGGGCCGCCCGTAGGCGGCACCCGTCGAGGCGGGCTCCGACCGGGCCGCGTCGATGGTAGCGAGGCGTCCGAAGCCGGTGGAGCGGTGCGGTTGAGACCAAGCTCGCCCACTATGTTGCCACGCAGGCGGCGCTCATTGACGGCCTGACCTTCCCGCTGGCGTGGATGTCTCGAAAGCGAGGCAACGCATGTTCGAGCCGCTCGCTGTCAGCATCCGACATAGCTCACCTCTTTGCAACAAATGATGTATTCTTGGTTGTCCTCGGCGCGAATGCATCCAGTGGGTCGTTTCGCGCAGAGCTCCCGCATGCGAGATCGTCATGGGCATTTATTTCGGACATATATTTTGGGTTATGGGACCTGAGCCCATCATTCAACAATTCTCTGAAAAATACATCACCAAAGACAGCACTGGAAAGCCTATCGACCTGCGATATGAAGTGATTGAGCGAGAAGTCATAAGCGCCAACCGCAAGAATGAGCTGCCGCTCGCGTATGGTGAAATCTCCTTCAAGATTATTTCTGCCGGAGGATCGGATATCATCGAATTCAGAAATATGACGGAGACTTCAATTGAATTTTACGTTAGTTTAAAATATAATAATTTGAGCTTCCTAGCAAAGCTTTTCAATATCCATTTTCCTGAGTTGACGATCCATCTCATCCACGATGATGGCGACTACGGCTTCCTATACGTCTTCACAGCCAGCCAAGGCTTCTACCTGGAAAGGGAGGCCGCGTTCACCGACGAGGTCGAAGCCGCATTCGATGGAGCGCCTTTCTCGATCGACCGGGTCAAGTCACTTCCATCGAAGCTTGTGAAATCAGCACCAGTCGAAATATGGCTGAGGCGGCGACATCGTCGCTTAATGGACGCGCTTGATCATTATCCGATCTACGTCGTACCTTTTCCCGGATATCTGCCGGAATTGCCCGACGAGCAAGTCGAGCAAAATGTCCGGTACTTTATGGATACGCGCGAAGAGCGAATCTCAAATTTGAGTCGCTTCCTTGCGAGCTTCGGAGTCGAGGCTGATTTCTCCAGGAAGAGCATCTGGGATCTCGATCAATGGATTTTTCGGTATGGCGGGCTCCTGATGCCGAGTGAAACAGGTTCCGCGTTTACGACCGGAATTCCATCCTGGATCGGGCCGTGGAGAGGCTTGAACGTACTCTTGGATCTGGCCACTCTCATCGGACAACATATCATCAACACGAACCCAGGCTTTGGTTGGGGTACGAACAAAAACATCCAACCTGGACTCAGGAATTTTCATCCCTCTTACCGGAAATTGATGGTGCTACGGGAAGAGACGTGCTCGGCCATCGATGTGTTCGAGGGTGTTGAAGAACCCTTGATCGTTCTGCGCAACCGGACCTTGAAATGGTCGTGGCTTTTCGCTTCGCCGACTGAATTCAGATTGAAATCCGTCGCCTCACACCTTCTCCTGCAGGCGGCACGGCAAAGCGCTCAACTCAGCGCGCCCGGTCCTCGCGGGTAGGTCGGTCATCGGCGAAGCGGATCTCCATCTCGCTTCGCCGAGATCCCTTGCGCGGCTAACCCGGCATCACCGGCGGGTGATATTCCAGCGTGAAGGCGAGCGCCCAGAGCAGGAACAGCACCACCGGCAGGTGGACGATGAGCTGCAGGAAGCTGAAGCCGACGATGTCGCGGGCCTTCAGCCCGAGAATGCCGAGCAGCGGCAGCATGAAGAACGGGTTGATCAGGTTCGGGAGCGCTTCCGCCGCGTTGTAGACTTGCACCGCCCAGCCGAGATGCACCTTCAGCTCGTTGGCTGCCTGCATCACGTAAGGCGCTTCCAGGAGCCACTTGCCGCCGCCCGAGGGGATGAAGAAGCCGAGCAGCGCCGAGTAGACGCCCATGGCCAGCGGGAACGACCCTTGCGTGTTCAGCGCCACGAAGGCGTGGGCGATGACGTCCGACAGGCTGTGGCCG
>JAGTAM010000420.1 GCA_023422485.1 Pseudomonadota bacterium
GTCACGGGGGGCGTGACCGGCGGCGTGACGGGCGGCGCGGCCTGGCGGTCGAGCGCCTGGATCTGCACGGAGAAGCCGTTGAGGCTGCCGCCGTCGCCCTCGGCCTCGTCGGCCGCGGTGAGGGTCCAGGTGCCGTTCGGATTGCGGCCGGCGAAGGCCGCCATCGCGCCCTCGGGGGCGACCCTGGGCTGGAGGCCCTGGTACTCGACCTGGCTCACCGGGCGCAGGCTCGAGTCGTCGAAGATCAGGCCGTTGTAGAGGTTGTAGTCGCCGTTCCGGCCCTTGCTGAGCGCGACGGTCAGCGGCGCCGAGCCGTCGGCCGGCGTGTGCGTCAGCGACAGGGCGAGGTCGCCCGAGTTGGTGTGCTGGACGTTCGGGACGACGTCGACATCCCAGAGGTAGTTCTTCACGCCCGACACGGTGAGCGAGGCGCTCGCGCTCGAGGCATCGGGGCCGATCGGCTTCGGCAGCTCGTTCGCGGTGCGCGTGACGAGGTCGGTCGTGGGCGCGGCGGTCGTGTGGATCGTGATCGACCAGCCCTCGATGCGACCCTCGCCGCCCGTCAGGCGGTCGCGCACCTGCAGCGTCCAGTTGCCGTTCGGCGCGTCGCCGATGAAGGCGCCGAGCGCCCCCTCGGGCTGGAGCGTGGCGAGCGCGCCGGCCCCGTAGGCCGCCTGCGTCGCCGGGGTGGCGGCCTGGTCGTCCCACACCGTGCCGTTGTACGAGTTGGCCGCGGAGAGCGCAGGGCCGGGCTCGACAGGCCGCTCGGTCTCGCCCTCGGCCGGCGTGCCGAGCCGCGTGTTGACCAGCGTCACGACCTTGCCGGACGGCGAACGAAGGCTGATGTCAAGGTCGCCCGAGTTGACGTGGGTGATGTTGGCCTTGACGTCGACGTCGCGGATCACGCCAGTGCCGCCGTTGATCGCGATGACCGACGTCGTGGCCGTGGCGCCCGCGTCGGGGATCGCGATGCTGGCCGGGTTGGCGCCCGTCAGGGGCGCCGGGGCGCCGGCGACAGGCGAAGCGGGAGCGATGGCCAAGGCCCGCTCGGTCATCGTCAGCGCGCCGACGCCGAGCACCGCGAGCGCACCGCCCACGGCCAGGCTCCGTCCCAGGTGGTCTCGAACCGTCATTCTCGACACTCCGTTCGTCATTGGGTGGTGCGGGTGGACCGGTGAGCAGTCTGTCCCGCGGGCCGTATGGCGAGGGAGGGTCGGACGGGGGGTTCTGCGACTCGACTTTCGTAAGGCCGACGTGTCGCTATGGATCAGCGCGGCCGACGGCCGGAGGGGTCATCCCCTCCAGCGGTCGCGGAAGCGCACGAGCCCGACGAGGAAGCCCGCTCCGAACCCGATGTGTAGCGCGCCGAAGACCATCGGCAGGTACCGCAGGTGCCGGACGCCCTCGCGCCGGGCGAGCGCCACCGACGCGGCAAGATTCGCGAGGGCGTAGACCCCGGCGAGCCCCGCCCACAGGCGGCGGACCGCGGGGCTGAAGGGGGTCAGTGCCAGGCCGCCCACGAGCCCCGCCACGAGCGCCGGCGGGACGAACTGCCGAGGGCTCATCTGGCGGGGGTGCTTCTGGAGCACGCGGACCTTCCACATGCCGTACTGGCGGTATTGCCGAAAGAGCCTCCGCAAGGAGCTCCGGCTGTAGTAGCGCGACCGGATGCGGCCGGTGAGCAGGATCCGGCCGCCGCTCGAGCGCAGCCGGTAGTTGAACTCGTCGTCCTGGTTACGCACGAGCTCGGGGTCGAACTGGCCGATGCGGGCGAACACGCGGCGTGGCCACGCGCCGAAGGGGACGGTGTCGACCCAGGCGGTCATGTCCTTCGCGCCCGAGCGGAAGTGGGAGTTTCCCACGCCGAAGCGCGAGGACATCGCCAGGGCGATCGCCTCGCCCACCGGTCCTTCGCTGATGGTCTCGATGGGCCCGCCGACGTTGTCAGCGCCCGATTCGGCCAGGGCGTCGACGCACTGGCGCACGTAGTCAGGCTCGATGACGGCGTGGCCGTCGACCCGGAGGATCACGTCGCCCCGGGCGCGGTCGAGGGCCGCGTTGAACCCGGTCGGCACGATGCGCTGCGGGTTGTCGACGACCTCGACCTCGTGGCCGGGGTGCGCCGCCGCCACGTCGGCCACGACGTCGCGAGTGCCGTCGTCCGACATCCCGTCGGCGACGAGCACCTGCATCCGCTCCGCCGGGTAGTCCTGCCCCAGCACCGCGCCGAGGCTGCGCGCGATGAACGCGGCCTCGTTGCGGATCGGCATGATCACAGTGACCAGCGGGGGGCGCTCAGGCCCCCCGCCCGCGTGTCCGGTCCCGGTCAGGCGGCGATCAGCCGCTTGGCCTGGCGGGTGAAGGCGCGGCGGCCCGACACCGGGTCGAGCGCCGCGGTCACCACGACCTTCGGGGCCGTCGTGCGCGCCACCGAGAACCGGCAGCCGATCGACTTCTTCGCCACGACGCGCTTGCGGCACTGGCCGATCCGCTCACCGCCAGCGCGGGCGACGACGGTGACCCGCCCCTTCTTCAGGGAGCGGACGCCGACGATCAAGGTGCCACCCTTCACGGAGGTCTCCGCCATGAGGACGCGCTTGCGCGGCAGCGGCGCGGCGATCCTCACGCGGACGCCCTTGCCCCGCGTCGGCGCGAGGCGCGCGGCGACGACGACCTTCTTCTTGGAGGCCCCGGCGCGGGCCGAGGTGAACCGGCAGCGCACCTTGGCGCCGGCCCGCTTCACGCGACGCTCGCAGGCGCCGAGGACCGTCGAGCCGTGGCGGGCGACGATCTTCAGGCGGCCGGCCTTGCGCGGGCGCGCGGTGACCACGAAGGCGCGGTCGGAGACCCAGCGCATGCC
>JAGTAM010000444.1 GCA_023422485.1 Pseudomonadota bacterium
GTGAACATCGTCACCAGGAGCGGCAAGGGGCCGGCCACCGTGACGGCGCGTATCGAGGGCGGATCGTTCGGAACTAAGGAGGGCGCGGCGCGCGTTGCGGGCGGGAATGATCGCGCCTGGGCTTCGGCAAGCGTGCAGCATCGCCAGAGCGATGGTTTCAACCTCGCACCGCAGGGTGATCTCGACGAGGAGGACGGTTATCGGATGACGTCGCTGGCGGCGTCGGCGGGCGCGATGCTCGCGGACAACATCCGGCTCGATCTGAATATCCGCCGCTCAGACAAGCGTCTCGACCGTGATGACGAGACGGGGCTCGGCAGCCGCGACGGGTGGATCATCGCCAGCGATAGCTTTTCTCACTACGCCTCGACGGTGCTGCTGATGGGCGCCAACCTGCAATGGGACATGCTCGGCGGCGATCTCACGCACGTCTTCAAGGCGTCGCGGAATCTGACGACCCGGGACGACCTCATGATCGCCGACTTCGGGTACGGATTCGGCCCGCCGTCGCCGGTCGAAACGACGGACGACGCGTACCGGTTCGCTTATCAGTCGACGTACCGCTTTGCCACGCCGGCGCTGGGCATGCGGCACGCGGTGACGGGGCTCGTGGATCACGGCCGGGAGACGTTCGAGAACGAGACGACGTCCGGCTTCGTCGATGCCGCGCGCGAGCAGACGGGCTTTGCGGCCGAATGGCGTGGCGATCTTTACGATCGCGTCTTTCTGTCGGCGGGCCTTCGGCACGACGTCAACGATACCTTCGACAACTTCACCACCTGGCGGGCGGGGGTCTCGGTTCCGATCCGCGAGCTCGGCATCCGGCCGCACGTCAGCGCCGGCAGGGGCGTCAGGGTGCCGACGATGTTCGAGCAGTTCGGCGTCACGCCGTTCTTCGTTTCGAACCCTGATCTCAAGCCCGAGGAATCCAAGGGTTGGGACGCGGGCGTGGAGTTCACGTTCGCCGGTGGCCGCGCCATCGTGGACGTGACCTACTTCGAGACCGAGCTCATCAACATGATCGATGGCGACAGCACGTTCGTCCCATGCGACACCTCGCCTTTCGGCTGCACGTTCCCCGTCAACGTGCCGGGCACGTCGCGGCGTAACGGAGTCGAGCTGGCGGGCCGCTTCGCGGTTCTGCCGAGCCTCAGTCTGGGGCTTTCCTATACCTATCTCGATGCCGTGGACGGGGAGGGCGTGCGCGAGGTCCGGCGCCCGAAGCATGCCGCCCGCGCCGATCTGGCCTATGGCTTCCATGACGGTCGCGGTGAGATCAATCTGGCCGTGGTCTATAACGGCGAGATGGAAAATCAGGTTCTCGGGGCGCCGATTTTCTTCCCCGTCGGTCGGGTGACGCTCGACGATTACTGGCTCGTCTCCGCGGCGGCGTCCTATAAGTTGCGGGATGACCTGGAGATCTATGGCCGGGTCGAGAACCTCCTCGACGCGGATTACGAGGAAGTTTTCGGCTACAGCACCGCGGGTGCCGCCGCCTATGCCGGCCTGCGTTGGAAGTTCGATCTCGAGCGGCCGGCTGCCGGCGCTGGGCTGAAGTAAGCAGGGCATGAGAACGATGCGGAAAGGGTGTTTCGGCGCGCTGGCGGCGGCTCTGGCGACAGTCGGGCTGTCGATCGGTGCCGCTCACGCCGCCGAGGCGCCGCGCCGCATCGTTTCCCTCAACCTGTGCATCGACCCGATCGTGCTCGACCTGGTCGAGCGCGAGCGCATCCAGGCGCTGAGCCTGGTGTCGTCGGATCCCAATGTCTCCCCCATCGTGGACCGGATCGCGGGCATACGGCTCGTGCGCGGCACGGCGGAGGAGGTGCTGGCGCTCGAGCCCGACCTGGTGCTCGCTGGCGACTACACGACCCCGGCGACGGTGGACCTCCTGCGGCGCCTCGGCCAGCGGGTCGAGGTGATCCCGACGGCGATGTCGCTGGCCGATGTCAGCATGGTGATCCGCGCCGTCGCGGCCGCCGTCGGCGAGCCGGGGCGAGGAGAGGCCATGGTTGCCGACTTCGAGCGCCGCCTCGGGGAGGCGGCCTCCGCGGGCGATGCGCGGCCCGAGGCCGTGGTATATCAGGCAAACAGCATCGTCTCGGCCGGCGGCACGCTGCTGGCGGGGGCGCTCGATGCGGCAGGCTTCTCCAATGCCGCCGACCGCGCGCCGCTGACGGCCGGCGGACGCATGGCGCTCGAAACCCTCGTGGTCGACCCGCCGGACCTGATCGCGCTCGGCCAGCAGTCGACGACATATCGGACGCCGGTGGCCGAAAATCTCAGGCATCCGGCGCTGGCCCAGGTGCTCGCGGAGCATGCCCACGTCGATCTGCCGATGCCGCTGTGGCTCTGCGGCACGCCGCATGTCGCGGATGCGGTGGCGACGCTGGCCCGCGCCCGCATCGCCTTGCCCGGGCGGACGCGGCCTTGATCCACGCCATGACGATGCGGATGGCCAGTGAACGCTGGGCCGTGGCTGCTCTCGCGGGGCTGGCGACGCTCGCGTTCGCCGCCTCGCTGCTGACGGGGCCTCACAG
>JAGTAM010000473.1 GCA_023422485.1 Pseudomonadota bacterium
CACGCTCGACTAACCGCTCGCCCCCCGCGTGCGCGCGCGCGTCCTCGGCGACCGCGCCGAGGACGCGTTCCGCCAAGCCCTGCTCGGCTCGGGCGGGGACCTGTCCATCTTCTTCTCGAACGGCCTCGTCTCGAGCCTGATGGTCCTCGGCCTGCTGCTCCTGTTCTGGGGACCACTCGGCGATCTGCGTAAACGGCTGGCGCGCAAGGCCGGCCTCACCCGGCCGGCCCCGCTCGCGCGCTGAGGCGAGACCGGATCACCGAGTGCCGATGAAGCGTCGCGGAGCAGCGGTTCAACGAAGGTCGCAGCCTGCGCGACGACGCATCTCGACCCTGAGCGGCTCTCCGCGCTCGCGGCCGAGCGCAACCAGTCGGTCGAGCGTTGCGCGGTCGATCGTGCCAGCCATCGCCCGCTGCTAGAGCATCGTCCCGAAAGGTGGCTGCCGGCCTTCGGGAAAAGACGATGCAAAAGCAAGAGGATAGAGCGGGAGCGTATCAGGCAGCCCGCGCGGCGCTTGAGCGACGACCCAATCCGCCATCCCGACGGGATCGATCGGATGGGGGATGAGAAACCGCCCCAGCGGGACTGCGGCGCGTCCCAGCGAGGCATCCGTTCCGGCAACGGACTGCGTGACGTCCAGGGTTTGCTGGCGATCAGCGAGAGGAGCGGGCGAGGATGAAGCCGGCAGATCAACCCGCTCCGCCCTGGCAGCAGGCAGGCTTCGTCGCCCTTGCCCTGATCGTCGGTGCCCTTACGGGCGTGTTCGGCGGCCTCTTCCACCTCGCCATCGACCGGATCATCGATTGGCCGGCATGGCTCGCCGGCCATACCGAGGGCTGGCGGCTGATCGCGGCGAGCGCGGCCATCACCATGGCGGCCACGGTCTTTGCCGTGTTCATCACCCGGCGCTTCGCCCCGGAAGCGAGCGGGAGCGGGGTTCCGGAGATCGAGGGGGCCATCGCCGGCATCCGGCATGTACACTGGGAGCGCGTGCTGCCGGTGAAGTTCATCGCCGGCATCGCGGCGATCGGCTCGGGCCTGGTCCTTGGCCGCGAGGGGCCGACCATTCACATGGGCGGCTCGGCGGCGCTCGCGGCGTCCGAGATGTTCCGGGTGCGAGACGTCGATCGGCGGGCTCTGCTCGCGGCCGGCGCGGGGGCGGGTCTCGCCTGCGCCTTCAATGCCCCGATGGCGGCCGTGCTGTTCGTCATCGAGGAAACGCGCAAGCAGTTCCCCTACAGCTTCCGGAACTACATGGGAGTGTTCGCTGCGGCGATCACCGGAACCGCGGTGACCCAGATGATCTCGGGCGCGCGGCCGGACCTGCCGCTCGACGCCGGGCCGGCGGCGCTGGCTTCGTTGCCGGCCTTCGCCGTTCTGGGCGTCATCCTGGGTGCGGTGGGCGCGCTGTTCAATCGATGCATTCTGGCGATGCTGGACATCGCCGCCGCATGGCAGAAGCGTGCCCCGTATGTCTGGCCTGCCCTGGTCGGACTGCTCATGGGCGCCCTGCTGGTCCTCGCTCCGCGCACCGCGACTGGCGGGGAACAGGTCATTTCACAGATCGCCGTTCTGACCCCGAGTGCGGGCGTGCTCCTGATGCTGGCGGTCGCCCGGCTCTTCACGTCGGTTGTCTGCTATTCCGTGGGCACGCCGGGTGGCATTTTCGCGCCGATCCTGTCGCTGGCGACCTGCATCGGCTTGGCCTTCGGCCTGCTCGCCCAGATGGTGTTCCCCGAGGTCTTGTCCAGCCTCGGGGTGACGCCCGTTTCCTTCGGCATCGTGGCGATGGCCGCGCTCTTCAGCGCAACCGTGCACGCACCGGCCGTGGGCGTGGTGTTGGTGCTCGAACTCACGACCGCCTATGCGCTCGTCCTGCCTATGCTGACGGCCTGCCTGACGGCCAGCCTCGTGGCTCAATGGCTCGGCGGCCGTCCGATCTATGGACAGATGCTGGAGCGCACCCTGGCCCAGGCCGGCAGGGGGCCGGGCAAGGACTCGGAGATCGGTCTGGCGGCCGCCCCGGACCGTGCGGCGAGGTGAGGCTCGCGCGTCGGCCCGAAAGGTGGAGACCGGCTTTCGGAAAAAGCCGATGCTCTAGCCGCGAGGCGAGCGATGGCTCCGGCGCTGGACGCTCCGTCCCCGATCGTGTCTGATCCCCGGAGCACGTGAGGCCGGAATACTGGGAGGAGCGTGAGCCATGTCCAGCGTCAACGAGGGTCAGGGCCGGCTCACGCGCGCAGCGAGCTTCATCTTCCTCCATACAGAGCACGCGATCTATGCGGCGCTCGGCGCCCTGCTCGCTCTGACCGCACTCGTCGCACTGATCGATGCCGCCGGGCTGACATGGGAAGCCTTTCGCACTCTGGGAGGCGCCGATCAGATCCTCGAAGTCGTGGACCGGCTGCTGTTCCTGCTGATGCTCATCGAAATCCTGCACACGGTGCGGGTGTCGATGCGCTCGGGCCGGCTGACCTGTGAGCCGTTCCTGATCGTCGGCCTCATCGCCTCGATCCGGCGGGTCCTCGTGATCACCCTCCAATCCTCGGAGATCACCCACGCCAAGGACTGGTCTCCGGAAAAGCAGGCCCTGTTCCAGGCGTCGATGATCGAACTCGCGGTTCTGGCCGGTCTGATCCTGACCATGGTGTTCGCGATCTTCGTGCTCCACCGCGCGCGGGACGACGGCAAGCCGGCGGGTGAGGAAGCGCAGGAACAGGCCGGTCCTTGACCGGCACGGCAGCCGAGCGTGCCTCGCGGATCGATTGCCTGCACCCACCTTCGTTGGTCCAAAACCCGACTCAGGCGTTGAGATCGATCAGAAGGCTTCCTGCAGCCGTCCCCTGCGAACGTCGAGCGCCAATCCCCGATGAACGCCAATCCTGATCTGAACCCGCCATCGGCGCCCACGGTCGAGCACACGCCGATCCTCGATGCCCGGACGCGGCTGCGGCTCGGGCGACAATTGGAAGCGTTGTATGAACCCGTGCTCGACGAGGTGCTCGACCCGCGCTTGGCGGAGTTGCTGCAGCAGTTGGAGCGCGATCAGCAGCAGGTTCGAGGCGAGTAGCTGCTCAACCGGCGGCCCGAGTCGGACCTCATCCCGACGAAGCCGATACCGGGTGGGAAAGAGCTTGCGCGTCGAAACAGACCTGAGGACGTCGCCCCGACGCCAGCGGATCCGACGCGGAGCCCGTATCGCGTCCGCCTCGACACCCCGCCCACTCAGGCATCGTCGAGATGCCCCTTGATGAAGGCCCCCGCCGCGGCCAGCGAGCGCCGACCCTCCGCGACGTCCTGATAGAAGAGATGCCAGGCATGGATCATGGCCGGCCAGATCTCGAGATGCACCGAAACGTCCGCGGCCCCCGCACGGGCGGCCAGCCGAACCGCGTCGTCGAGGAGGGTCTCGGCCGAGCCGACCTGGATCAGCATCGGCGGCAATCCGGCAAGGTCGGCGTAGATCGGCGAGACGAGCGCCCCGCGCGCATCGGCGCCGTTCAGGTAGAGGCTCGCCAGTTCGGACAGGTAGGCCCGGCTGAGCAGCGGGTCGACGGCGGCCTTGGTCTCCAGGCTGGCACCGGTCAGGGCGAGGTCGGTCCAGGGTGAACTGAGCCACAGGCAACCCGGCAGCGGCCGTCCCGCCTCCCGCAGCGACAGGGCTGTCGCCAGCGCGAGGCCGCCTCCGGCGCTTTCCCCCGCGAGCGCGATCCGTGCCGGTGCGATGCCGGCTTCGAGCAGAAACCGGTATCCGGCCAGGGCATCCTCGAGGGCGGCCGGAAACGGATGCTCGGGCGCGAGCCGGTAGTCGAGCGCCAGGGTGCGCGCGCCGGCCTCGCGTCCGGCCTGCGCGACCATGTGGCGATGGCTCGTCAGGGAGCCGGAGACGTAGCCGCCCCCGTGCAGGAACAGCACGACCCGGTCGCCCCGGGCCGCGGGTGTGCTCGTCCATTCCGCCGGCACGCCGTGCGCGTCGACCGACTCGACGATCACGTCCGGCGGTAGCCCGTAGCCGGCCCCGAGGCCATCGATCCGCGCGCGCCGTGCGGCGAGGTCGGCTGGCCTCGGATGGGCAGCGAGACGGGCCCGGATCGCATCGATTTCGGATGACGGCATCGCGCTCCGATCCGGTTGTCCGAAAGGCCTCTCCGGACGAGGCCGGGGCACGCCTTCCGCAGGGTCGCGCGAGGAGTTTTGCACGCGGGCGCGGCTTTGGAAATGACGCTGGCGGGCCCTTCCGGGCCGCCTTGCGGCGCAAGCCTCCGGAAAGACGCCCGATACCCGGCGCAAACGAGGACCGTTGTGAGCGGAGGCATCGGGGAGAGGGGCTGTCGCAGCGCCGTGCCTGAGGGCCCGTGGGGCTGACCCCGGAGACAGGGGCGTTGCGCTTCCTTCCGCGGCGACGATGGGGCGCTTCCCTGCTACGAGGCGTGCTTGACCTCCCTTCCTGAAACGAGCGGGTGAGACGAATGAAGGATGCAAGCGCCCTCGCGCCGTACGCGCATCACGTTCTGGACGAGGCGGAGATCGCGGGGCTGCCGAACCGCTACCGGGGCAAGGTTCGCGACAACTACGATCTGGCCGACGGCCGCCGGATCCTGATCACCACCGACCGGATCAGCGCCTTCGATCGCCCGCTGGCCGCCATTCCCTTCAAGGGGCAGGTGCTGACGCAAACCGCCCGCTACTGGTTCGAGCGGACCGCCGACATCTGCCCGAACCACGTCCTCGCCTATCCGGACCCCAACGTCGTCGTCGGGCGCCGACTCGACATCCTGCCGGTGGAGGTCGTGGTGCGGGGCTATCTGGCGGGGACGACCTCCACCTCGATCCTCACCCGCTATCAGCGCGGCGAGCGCGAGATGTACGGCCATCGCTTCCCCGACGGCCTGCGCGCGCATGAGCGTCTGGCGGAAGCGGTCATCACGCCGACGACGAAGGCCGCGGATGGGGGGCACGATGAGCCGCTCAGCGCGGCGGCGATCCTGGAACAGGGCCTGCTGACGGCCGCGGAATGGCAGACCGTCTCCGAGGCGGCGCTGGCGCTGTTCGCCCGCGGCCAGGCGCTCGCCGCCGAGCGCGGCCTCATCCTCGCCGACACGAAGTACGAGTTCGGGACCGACCCCGACGGGCGGATCGTGCTCGCCGACGAGATCCATACCCCGGACAGCAGCCGCTACTGGTTCGCGGAAAGCTACCCGGAACGGCTCGCGGCCGGGACGGCGCCCGAGAGCTTCGACAAGGACTATGTCCGCAACTGGGTCGTGGCGCGCTGCGATCCCTACCGCGATCCGATTCCCGAGATCCCGCCCGAGGTCGTGCTCGGGGCTGCGGCGGTCTACATCCGCGCCTATGAGACCATCACGCAGGAGACCTTCGTCCTGCCCGATCCCACCGAGGTGCCGATCGAGCGCATCCGGCGCAATCTCGCGGCGTATCTGCGCGATGATGGGGCGAAGGGACCCGTCTGAGCCCTGAAGTGCCCGCTCGCAGGCTTTCTTCGCGCGCCGTGGGCCGCGTGAGGCCGTGGCGACCGCGCGGCCCTCATCGCGGCGAACCCGATCCGAGCCGGGTTCGCCGCGATCGATTATCGGCTCGGTTTTGTCGGAATCGCCGCCTCTCGTGCGAGCGTTCGGGAGGTGGCGTCGTAACGGTAGACGAGGATCTCGGCCGTGCCGATGTTCACCTCCTCGATATGCTTGGGTTCGATGCGGTCGAGGCGCATGAGCAGCGATCGCAGCGAGTTGCCGTGGGCGACGACGAGCACGCAGCCGCCGTTTTCAACGCGAGGGGCGATGGCGCGCTCGAAATACGGCCACAGGCGCGCGCCCGTCATCGCCAGGCTCTCGCCGCCAGGCGGCACCGCTTCGTAGGATTTCCGCCAGGTACGGACCTGCTCGACCCCGAACTGCGCCCGCGCCTCCGTCTTGTTGAGGCCCGCCAGCGCTCCGTAGTCCCGCTCGTTCAGGGCCGCATCCGCGCGCACCGGAAGATCGGTTTGGCCCAGCGCATCGAGGATCAGTGCGAGGGTGTGCTGAGCCCGCCGGAGCTGGCTCGTGAACGCCTCGTCAAAGCGATATCCGAGCGACCTGAGCATGGCACCCGCCTTGGTGGCCTCCTCGACGCCGCGGGGCGTCAGGGCTGGATCCCGCAATCCGGAAAACAGCTCCCGCTCGTTGTCCTCGCTCTGGCCGTGCCGCACGAGCACGAGAGTGTGTTTGTTGCTGTCCATGTCCATCCGCTCGCCGGAGCGAGCTATCGCGTCCCGAACAGGCTCGCAACACCGCTCCCGCCTTGGTGCACCGCGCCTCGATCGGCGGATCGGGATGGAGGCCGCGGCCTTTCGCTGCCGCGGCGAGCCGAAGCCGTCGATGCGCGTTGTCCGTCGGGCCTTGCGAGGGGGCTGCGAGGGGGCTGCGATGCCAGGCAGCGGCCAGACAACGGAGGGTGTGACGCTGCGATGCCAACGGTGTTTCTCGATTGCGATGGGGTCCTGGCCGACTTCGATCGTGGGGCCACCCGCGTGCTCGGGATGCCGCCGGAGACGTTCCAGGAGCGTTTCGGCCTGAAGGAGTTCTGGAACCGGCTGGCGGCCGCGCCGGACTTCTTCGCGGACCTCGATCCATTGCCGGATGCGCGGGAACTCTACGAGGCGGTCGGCGCCTGCCGGCCCGTCATTCTCACCGGTTTGCCGCGGGGGAACTGGGCCGAGCCGCAGAAGCGGCGCTGGGCGGAGCGTCACTTCCCCGGTGTGGCGATGATCGCGACGACCGCCGCCCTGAAGCGCGAGCATTGCCGTCCCGGCGACGCGCTGGTCGACGATTGGACCACGCACCGGCATCGCTGGGAGGAGGCCGGCGGCGTCTTCATCCATCATCGAAATGCGGCCTCGTCGATCGAGGCCCTGCGCGCGCACGGCTTCATCTGACCGCGGCCGCCGCATTGGGTTCGGCGCGTCGGCCGATGCACCTTGGGCCGACCTGCCCTGTGCCATGTCCGACCCGATGCGATCGGGCCGGACATGGCTCTGAGCGATGACAAGTGTTCGTTGCCCTCAGCCGCACATGCGGCGGTAGCGCCGGCAATTGCCCTGACCTTCCTCGCCGTAGATGTCCTTGTTCTCGCAGCGATCGCGGAGGTCCCGGCACATGCGGCGGTAGCGGCGCTCCTCGCGCTCTTCGCGATAGCCGCGGCCATCATCAATTTCCACGCCGCCGGGACCGATCCGGAACCCCTGTGCATGGCTCGGAACATCAAGAATCATCAATGTGCCGAGGGCGGCCGCCGCGACGAGAACCTTACGTATGGACATTCGTCCTCTCCCCTAAACTGCTAAACCGGGGAGACAAACGCGCAATCACAGAAAAGGGTTCAGACGTCAGCGCCGTTCGACCTGCCGTCCGACATGTTCGTCTCTCTCGCAAAAAGGCGCCCGCTGCACCGTCGCCGATGAGGCCTGTCGGCTCTCCCCGGTGCTGTCGAGCGGGGCCCGCGTGGAGGCCGCCGGGTCTGTTGTCGGCAACAATGGGCCTGGAACGACAGCTTTTCGCGGGCGCAAGCTCTTGCGGAAGCTTTGCTTTGCAGCATAGGCTTCAGGCAAAATTCCTCGGGGGAGGATCCGGTCGTTGCCGATGTGCCGCGCACATCGGAATCGCCGGCGCGGGCATGCCCGTTTGAGAGGGACAATGAGCGACCGGTCGAGTGGCCCTGGGGCGGAGCGTGCGCTCTCGCGCATACCGCAGAACGTGGTGGCCGGCCTCGGCCTCGTGCTGCTCGGGGCGTTCGGCGTCTGGGCCACGGGTGATCTGCCGCGCGGCACCCTCGGTGCGATGGGGCCCGGCATGTTGCCGCATTGGGTGGCGATCGGCGTGGCCGCCAGCGGGGTCGTGCTGGCCGCGACGGGCTTCGTCCGCGGCGGCGAAGGGCTTCAAGCCGTCGGCCTGCGCGGTCCGGTCGTCGTCGTCCTGGCCATCCTCGCCTTCGCGGTGACGATCCGGCCCGCCACCCTCGGCCCCATCACCACGCCGGGCCTCGGCCTGATCGTTGCCGGCCCCCTCGCAGTCATCCTCGCGGGCTATGCCAGCCCCGAGGCGCGCTTCCGCGAGCTTCTGATCCTGGCGCTGCTTCTCACCGCCGGGTGCATGCTGCTGTTCGGCGATCTGCTCAACCTGCCGATTCCGCTCTTTCCCGCCGCCCTGGTCGAGGCGGCGAGCGGAACGATTCCCTCGCGGGTGCTCCTGCGGCTGATGGCCGGGGCGCTCGCCCTGGCGGGGCTGGGTCTTCTCGTCCTGCAGCGCCGATCCGCCCGGCGGGGCGAGACCGACGTGGCCCGGCACTCGATGACCGCCTGATCGGAAGCGCAAACCCGTGCCGGATCTCCTCTCCAATCTCGGTCTCGGCTTCGCCGTCGCGCTGAGCCTGCAGAACTTGCTGCTCTGCTTCCTCGGCTGCCTCGTCGGCACGCTGATCGGCGTATTGCCCGGCGTCGGGCCGATCGCCACCATCGCCATGCTGCTGCCGATCACCTTCGGCCTCGATCCGGTGGGCGCGCTGATCATGCTCGCCGGCATCTATTACGGGGCGCAGTACGGCGGCTCGACCACCGCGATCCTCGTCAACATCCCCGGCGAGGCGACCTCGGTCGTCACCACGCTCGACGGGCACCAGATGGCGCGGCAGGGCCGGGCCGGCATCGCGCTCGGGACCGCGGCGATCGCCTCGTTCTTCGCCGGCACCGTCGCGACCCTGCTGATCGCGGCGCTCGGCGCGCCGCTCACGCGCCTCGCGCTGATCTTCGGGCCGGCGGAATACTTCGCCCTGATGGTGATGGGGCTGGCCTTCGCCGTCGTCCTCGCCCACGGCTCCGTGCTCAAGGCCGTGGCCATGATCCTGGTCGGCATCCTGT
>JAGTAM010000484.1 GCA_023422485.1 Pseudomonadota bacterium
CTTGAGCATCGAGCCGTTGATGCGCCCGCCGCCCTCGACCAGCAGCCGCTCGATACCGAACAGAGCTTTCAGCTTGGCGAGCGCCAGGGCGAAATCGACCTCGCGCTCGCCGGCCAGGATGTAGGACTGCCCGCCGGCCTTCAGGCGGCGCAGGCGGTCGTCCGAGGCCTGTCCCGTGGTCAGCACGATGACGTGATCGCCCTCGATGTCGTTGCGCGCGCCCCAATCCATCGCGCCGCGGGCATCGAGCGCCACCGCGTAGCCGGCGGCGCCGGTGCGGGCGACGTGGTCCTCGCGGCAGATGGACCCCTCTGTTGGCGCGGAGGCGAGCGGCTTCGCGCTGTCGGCATAGCCCTGCATGGTGATGCGCCCGCACATCCAGGCATCGCCCTTCAGCCGCTTGTGGACCTCCTCGTAATGGGAATCCGCGTCGATGGTGGTCCAGCGCCGGACCTTGATGCGCCCATCGACCGAGGTCGTCATGTGGCACAGGACGTAGGGGCGCTCCGAGGTGTCGGCCATGGCGGCGGGCTTCCTGCTGTTCGGGATCGAAGGCCGCAACTAGACCGCCTCGACCCGCTGGCCAGGGCCGATCCGGACGCCTTTGCCAGGCATGGCGCCGCAGATAGGCTGGCAGCGAGGGAGAGGGACCATGGCGACCTACACCGCGGATGTCCGATGGGCGCTCGCGGCGGGCGAGGATTTCGCCGCCGGGCGCTACAGCCGCGGCCACATCCTGCGATTCGACGGCGGCGTCGAGCTCGCGGGCTCGGCCTCGCCCCACGTCGTCGGCAAGTGGGCGGTGGCAGAGGCGGTCGATCCCGAGGAGATGCTGGTGGCGGCGCTCTCCTCCTGCCACATGCTGAGCTTCCTCCACGTCGCCCGGCTCGCCGGCTTTTCCGCCCGCACCTATCGCGATCATGCCGAGGGCTCGATGGCGGAGATCGCCCCCGGCCGCCAGGCGGTGACGCGGGTGGTGCTGCATCCGCGCATCGAATGGACCGGCCCGGCGCCCGATGCGGAGCGGCTCGCCGCGCTCCACACGCAAGCGCACGAGACCTGCTTCATCGCCAATTCCGTGCGCACCGAGGTGACGGTCGCCTGAGGCGCGCTTGGCACAACCGGGCCCGCCGGTGCATGTCCTCGAAGGCACGATCCTTCGAGGACATCCGGATGACCGACCTGACGCTCGCCGCCGCCCAGACCCTTGTGGCGACCGCCCTGAAGACCGCCCGCGAACGGAGTCTCAAGCCCCTGGCGGTGGTGGTCTACGACGCCCGCGGCGCCCTCAAGTGCCTCGCCGCCGAGGACGGCACCTCGCTGCGCCGGGCGGAGATCGCCCGCGGCAAGGCCAACGGCGCGCTCGCGCTCGGTCTCGGCTCGCGGGCGATCGCCAAGCGCGCCGAGGAGCAGCCGCATTTCGTCGCCGCGGTGAGCCATCTCGTCGGCCCGGATGCCCTGGTGCCGGTGCCCGGCGGCGTGCTGATCCGTGACGCTGGCGGCCGCCTGCTCGGCGCGGTCGGCGTCTCCGGCGACACTTCCGACAACGACGAGATCTGCGCGCTCGCCGGCATCGAGGCGGCGGGGCTGAAGGGAGATACGGGAGCTTGAGGGTCTGAAGGCCGTGTCTGAAGGCGCGCGCCGCATATCCCCTCTCCCCGCAAGCGGGGGGGAGAGGGGATGCTGTGGCAAAAGATGACCCGATGACCCTCCTCCGGCGCACGGTCCTGCACGGCGGCGCGGCTTTGGCCGCTGGGCTCGCCCTGCCCGCTCCCGCGCGGGCGGCCTCCCCCGTCTACCGCCGCGGCAACGACGCCGACCCGGAAACGCTCGATCCGCACAAGTCCTCGACGGTGGCCGAGGCACATCTCCTGCGCGACCTGTTCGAGGGCCTGCTGACCTACGACAACCGCGGCGCCATCATTCCCGGCATGGCCGAAAGCTGGACCGTCTCCGACGACCGGCTCACCTACCGCTTCCATCTCCGCCCCGACGGGCGCTGGTCGAACGGCGATGCCGTGACGGCCGACGACTTCCTGTTCTCCCTGCGCCGCATCCTCGATCCGAAGACGGCGGCGAAATATGCCGAGGTGCTGTTCCCGATCCGCGGCGCGGCCGCCGTCAATGCGGGTGAGAAGCCGCCGGAGACGCTGGCGGTGGCAGCCCCCGATCCCGGCACGCTGGAGGTCGGGCTCGCCGAGCCGGTGCCCTACCTGCTCGAACTCCTCACCCACCAGACCTCGCTGCCGGTCCACCGCCCGTCCCTGGAGCGCTGGGGCGATGCCTTCGCGCGACCCGGCAACCTCGTCTCGAACGGCCCCTACGCCCTGGTCGATTGGGTGCCGAACGACCGCATCACCCTGACTCGGAATCCGCATCACCGCGACGCCGCCGCAATCCCGATCGAGCGGGTCGATTTCGTCCCGACCCCGGATCTCGCGGCGGCGGTGCGGCGCTACGCGGCTGGCGAGATCGAGTCCCTCTCGGACCTGCCCGCCGACCAGATCGCCTCGCTGAAACAGCGCTTCGGCGCGCAGGTGCAACTCGGGCCGGGGCTCGGTCTGCTCGCCATCGCCTTCAACCTGCGAAAGAAGCCCTTCGACGACGCGCGGGTGCGTCGCGCCCTGTCGCTCGCCATCGACCGGGAATTCCTGGCCGAGATCGTGTGGGGGCAAACCATGGCCCCGGCCTATTCCTTCTGCCCGCCGGGCCTCGACAACGCCCTGCCGCCGCCGCTCCTGCCGGGGCGCGAGGACGGGCCGATCGACCGTGAGGAGGAGGCTTTGCGGCTGCTCTCCCAGGCCGGCTACGGGCCGGGCAACCCGCTGCGGGTCGAGTATCGCTTCAACGTCACCGACAACAATCGCAACACGGCGATCGCCCTGGCGGATGCGTGGCGCGGCATCGGCGTCGAGACCCGCTTCGTCTCCACCGACGCCAAGACCCACTTCGCTTATCTGCGCGACGGCGGCCCCTTCGACCTCGCCCGGATGTCCTGGATCGCCGACTATTCCGACCCGCAGAATTTTTTGTTTCTGCTCCGCACCGGCAATGACGGCTTCAACGCGGGACGCTGGTCGAACGCAGCGTTCGACGGTCTGCTGGCGCAAGCCGCAGGGGAGCGCGATGTCGAGGCCCGCGCGCGGATGCTGTTCGAGGCGGAAGAGATCGTGCTCGACGAACTGCCCTGGGTGCCGCTGCTGCACTACCGCTCGAAGGCGCTGGTCTCGCCGCGGCTGCACGGGGTGCATCCGAACATCCGCAACGTCACCCCCACCCGCTACCTCCGGCTCGATCCGTGATCGCCCTCGTCGCCCGCCGGATCGCGCAGAGCCTGCCGACCCTGTTCCTCGTGGTCGCTGGCAGCTTCTTCCTGATCCGGCTGGCGCCGGGCGGGCCGTTCGATCTGGAGCGGCCGCTGCCGCCGGCGGCGATGGAGAACCTGCGCCGGGTCTACGGCCTCGACCAGCCGCTCGTCGTGCAGTTCGGGCACTACCTCCTGAGCCTGCTGCGGGGCGACCTCGGCCCCTCCTTCACGTTTCGCGACCTCACTGTCACCGACCTGTTCGCCCGCGGCCTGCCGGTCTCGGCAACGCTCGGCGTCCTCGCCCTCGTCCTCGCTCTGGCTCTCGGTCTGGCGCTGGGAAGCCTCGCCGCCTTCAACCGCGGAGGAATCGCCGACCGCGGGGTGGGGCTCACCGCCTCCCTCGGGCTCGCGGTGCCGAGCTTCGTCACCGCCCCCCTGCTCCAGATCGTGTTCGGCCTCGGGCTCGCATGGCTTCCCGTCGGCGGCTGGGCCGACGGGAATCCGCGCAACCTCGTCCTGCCAGTGATCACGCTGGCCCTGCCCCATGCGGCGGGCATCGCCCGGCTCACCCGCGCTTCGCTCGGCGAGGTGCTGATCCAGCCGCATATCCGCACGCAGCGTGCCATGGGGCTCTCCCGCGCCCGCATCGCCCGGCATGCGCTCCGCGGCGCCCTGCTCCCGGTGGTCGCGACGCTCGGGCCGCTGGCGGCGGGGCTGATGACCGGCTCGGTGGTGGTCGAGACCATCTTCGGCCTGCCCGGGATCGGCCGCTACTTCGTCGAGGGCGCGCTCAACCGCGACTACACCCTGGTGATGGGCACGGTGATCCTGGTGGCGGTGCTGGTGATCGTCTTCAACCTGATCGGCGACCTGATCGCCGCCGCCCTCGACCCGCGGGTGAGG
>JAGTAM010000501.1 GCA_023422485.1 Pseudomonadota bacterium
GCGTGGCGCAACCGCTTGGCGCCCGCGCCAGCGATTGCGAGACAGGTCAGACGCGCATGGCGAACGTCGTCGTCGTAGGCGCCCAGTGGGGCGACGAGGGCAAGGGCAAGATCGTCGACTGGCTCTCCGAGCAGGCCGACATCGTCGTCCGCTTCCAGGGCGGCCACAATGCCGGCCACACGCTGGTGGTCGGTGAGGCCGTCTACAAGCTTTCCCTTCTCCCCTCCGGCGTGGTCCGGCCGAACACGCTCGGCGTGATCGGCAACGGCGTGGTGCTCGATCCCTACGCACTCGCCTCCGAGATCGACCGCCTCGCCGGCCAGGGGGTCACCGTCACCCGCGAAAACCTTCGCGTGGCCGACAACGCCACGCTGATCCTGTCGCTGCACCGCGAACTCGACGCCCTGCGCGAGGACGGAGCACCGGGCACCAAGATCGGCACGACCAAGCGCGGCATCGGCCCGGCCTACGAGGACAAGGTCGGCCGGCGCGCCATCCGGCTGATGGATCTGGCCGAGCCGGAGACCCTGCCGCCGAAGATCGAGCGGCTGCTCGCCCACCACAACGCTCTGCGCCGCGGCTTCGGCCTCGAAGAGATCTCGGAAACGGCGATCCTCGATGAGCTGACGGCGATCGCCGACCGTGTCCTGCCCTATCAGGACACCGTCTGGCACCTGCTCGACGAGGCGCGCCGGGGCGGCAAGCGCATCCTGTTCGAGGGGGCGCAGGGCGCGCTGCTCGACGTCGATCACGGCACCTACCCGTTCGTGACCTCTTCCAACACGGTGGCGGGGCAGGCGGCCACGGGTTCGGGCCTCGGTCCGCGGGCCATCGGCTATGTGCTCGGCATCGCCAAGGCCTACACCACCCGCGTCGGCGAAGGCCCGTTCCCGACGGAACTCCACGATGAAATCGGCCAGCGCATCGGCGAGCGCGGTCACGAATTCGGCACCGTGACGGGACGCAAGCGCCGCTGCGGCTGGTTCGATGCCTGCCTCGTGCGCCAGACCGTGCAGACCTCAGGGATCGACGGCATCGCGCTGACCAAGCTCGACGTGCTCGACGGCTTCGATGAGATCCGCGTCTGCACCGCCTACGACATCGACGGGCAGCGCTTCGATCATCTCCCCGCGAGTCAGGCGGCGCAGCAGCGCGCCGTGCCGGTCTACGAGACGATCCCCGGCTGGAGCGGCACGACGGCGGGCGCCCGCTCCTGGGCCGACCTACCGGCGCAGGCGATCAAGTACGTGCGTCGGATCGAGGAACTGATCGGCGCGCCGGTGGCCCTGCTCTCCACCTCGCCGGAGCGCGCCGACACCATCCTGATGCACAACCCCTTCGAGGATTAAGTCCCGGGACAGCGGGGAGAGACAGGCAGATCCGGGCACGATGGCCGACTATTATCCGTTGCTGGCACGCGCGCTCGACGCCCTGCCCGATCGATCCCCGGCCCTGCGCCGCGCCGTCTACGATCGCGCGCGCAGCGCCCTGATCGCACAGCTCCGTTCGCTCGATCCGCCGGTGCCCGAGGCCGATATCGACCTCGAGCGCCAGGCGCTGGACACCGCGATCGGGCGGCTCGAAGCCGAGTACGAGACGCCCCCGGTCGCGGCCGAGGAGCCGACAAAGGCGCCCGAACCGGCGCAGGCGCCGACCGCTGCCCCGGTCTCCGAACCGGTCCGGCCGGAGCCGCTATCGCCCGGCCCCCTGCCGCCGACGCTGCCGGAACCCGAGCCGCCGGAGAATCCGGAGGGGCCGCTGGTCCTGCCGCCCGCCTCGCTGCCGGCCGGGATCGGATCGGACCTCGGCCCCGCGGAGCCCAAGCCGGCCGGCGAGACGGTACCGTTCATGCCGCCGCCCCGCCGGCCACGGACGGACGAGGCCGCCCGATCCGCGCAGGAGACGGCCGCAGCGGAGACCGCAGACGGCTTCATTCCGCCGTCGCCTCCTGTCGAGGCCGCGATCGAAGCCGAGGCCGGAACGGGGGCCGACGCTGCCTCCTCCGAGGCCACACCGGAGATGAACGGCCGCCAGCGGCCGCGCATCGATGTGGTGGCGCCGCCCGAGAACCGTTCGCGGCTGCTGCGTAATCTGTTCGTTGGCGGCGTGCTCGCGACGGTGATCGCGCTGATTGCGGTGGCCGCCTTCTTCCTGCGCGACAAGCCGTCCGACCTTCAGCAGAGCGTGGCCGAACAGGAAGTGCCGGCCGAGCAGCCGGACGCGAAGTTCTCGGACCGGGTCGGTGGCGAGCGCAGCGAAACCGAGGCCCGCCCGAGGCCGGCCGCTCCGGGCGCCGCACCGGCACAGCCGGAGGTCACGGTCTCGCAGCGGGGTATCCTCTACGAGGAGAACCAGAGCGACCCGCGCGCCCAGCCGATCGCCACCAACGGCCACACGGTCTGGCGGGTGGAGGCCGTGAACGGCGCGCAGGGCGAGCCGCTTCAGACGGTGCTCCGCGCCAATGTGGAATTCCCGGAGGCGGGACTGACGCTGGCGATGACCATGCGCAAGAATCTCGACGCGACGCTTCCCGCCTCGCACACGATCGAACTCGCCTTCACCAATACCGGCGAGGCCGGCGCCAAGCGCGCGGTGCAGAATATCGGCCTGCTCCAGCTCAAGGACGAGGAGGCAGCGCGCGGATCGCCCGTCTCCGGGCTTCCGGTGCGGGTTCGCGAGAACCTGTTCCTGATCGGCCTGTCCTCGCTGAAGAGCGACGTGGACCGCAACACCGAGCTGCTTCTGCACAAGAACTGGCTCGATCTGGCGCTGACCTACACGAGCGGCCAGAGGGCGGTCATCACCTTCGAGAAGGGCACCGCTGGCACCCAGGCGCTGCAGAACGCCTTCGCCCAGTGGCGGGATTAGAGCATCGCTTCGAAAGAGCGTCGTCGATCCTCCGGAGTGTTGTTCCTGGCACCGGATCCGGACTGAGGCTTTGACGATGCGGATCCCACGGCTGACAAACCCGTGCGCGTGAGTCGGCGACGCCCCCCGGCGCGATCGATGGATTCTTCCACAGGTTGCAGAATCATGTCATGCTGCATCGCAGCACAGCATGATTTTCGCGCCGCCGCTCGTCACCCGGCGCGATGCCGAGGGAGACGACAGACATGCCTCTGCTTGCCAGCGAAAGCCTTGCGAAGCTCGCGGAAGTCCAGAGCGAACGTGCTCGGGTGCTCCCGAAAAAGTTTGCCGACAACCCTCTGCGTACGCTGGCGCTGAATACCTATCAGAGCCGCAACGCGGCGCTCGATGTCCTCTTCTACGATGTGACGAGCGTCACGAAGCAGGAGACCCATCACCTTGCCGCCTCGATCGTTCACGAGGGCGACATCCTGCTCGTGCCCCCCACGGGTGCCGGTGCGCTGTCGATCTTCCGCAGCGTGGAAGACTTTCTCGCGCAAGGGCCGACAGCGGCAGCCCTGGCCGTGGCCGGCGTCGGGAGTTCGTCGCTGGGTGCGGCGGCCTTCGCGCGCAATGTCGCCGATGCCCTCGGCGCGCCGGTTGCGGCGGTGGTCTCCGGTTACGGCCTCGCCGACGTTCTGACGGAAGCGCTGGGTGGCTTCTTCTTCTTCGGCGGCCTCAACAGCCTCCGCCACGTCTTCGAATCCCTCGATACGGCTTCGCAGACTCTGTCTCGCTCGTTGCTGCACTCGGGAGAGACGAGACTGGAGCAGAGCGAGGGGCTGCGCTGGGTGCGAACCAGCGAGGACACCCGCACCGTGCTGGCGCTTCTCAGGGACGAGCGCTTCGCGCCCGACCTCCTGATCGGGCATTCCAAGGGCAACCTCGTAATCTCCGAAGCGCTCTACGCCCTCGTCTCGGAGGCAGAAGGCCGAGCCGCGACGCTTGCCGCAGAGAGCCGCATCGTCACGGTCAGCGCCAAGATCGGCATGCCGACACCGTTCTACGACGTCTTCGACATCATGGGGCAGTACGACCTGTTCGGCCTTTTCAATTCCCGGCTCGACCTGGAAACCGATTACGTCGTGCCGCATGCGTGGCACAGCACGAATCCCGATTTCGCCTGGCCAGGCCTCGGCACCGGCATCCACGTGACGCCGACCCTGAAAACCGTCCTGGCGATGCCGAAGCCGGCGGGCCGCTCCGGGCTCCCCGCCCTTCATGGTCCCGCCGCCACGGTTCTGGACCTGCCGCAGCGCTTCACCGCGGCCCTGAACCAACCCGCCGCCGGGCCCTCCCGAGTCCTCGCTTGAGGCAGCAGCGCTCTCGAGCCCCGGCCGACCACTCGCAAACGATAAAAGCCGTCGGCGCGACAGGATCGCGCCGACGGCTCCATCACCTTGTCCGAGTGCGCACTCGGCTCAGGATATCCGCGCCTCGGTCCGCGGCAATTCGCGGGTCGCGAGGTTGCGCTTGACCGCCTCCTGCACCTTCTCGAAGGCGCGCACCTCGATCTGACGGACGCGCTCGCGCGAGACGCCGAACTCGCCCGAGAGATCCTCCAGTGTGATCGGGTCGTCGGCCAGCCGCCGCGCCTCGAAGATGCGGCGCTCGCGCGGGTTCAGCACGCCGAGCGCGTCGCGCAGGGCCGAGAGACGGTTGCGCCCCTCTTCCTCGCGGGCGAGCACGGTCTCCTGGCTCGGGCTGTTGTCCACGAGCCAGTCCTGCCACTCGCCCTCGCCCTCTTCGCGCAGAGGCGCGTTGAGCGAGGTGTCGCCGGACAGGCGGCGGTTCATGTCGATCACGTCCTGCTCGGGCACGCCGAGCGAGGTGGCGATCTGCTGCACTTGGTCGGGGCGCAGGTCGCCCTCGTCGAGGGCCGAGATGCGGCCCTTGGCCTTGCGCAGGTTGAAGAACAGCTTCTTCTGGTTGGCGGTGGTGCCCATCTTCACCAGCGACCACGAGCGCAGGATGTATTCCTGGATCGCCGCCTTGATCCACCACATCGCGTAGGTGGCAAGGCGAAAGCCCTTGTCCGGATCGAAGCGCTTCACGGCCTGCATCAGGCCGACATTGCCTTCCGAGACGACTTCGCTGATCGGCAAGCCGTAGCCGCGATAGCCCATGGCGATCTTGGCGACCAGGCGCAGATGCGAGGTCACGAGGCGGTGGGCGGCTTCGCGGTCGCCCTCATCGCGCCAGCTCTTGGCAAGGGTAAACTCTTCCGCCGGTTCCAGCATCGGGAACTTGCGGATCTCATCGAGGTAGCGCGAAAGGCCTCCCTCATTGGCGAGCACGGGCAGAGCGCCGGCCATGTGCACCTCCTTCAACAGCCCCCCTATCGGGCGGGCCCCAAGCGAATGGCCGCTCTCTTGAGCCGGCCACGCCGCTTCCCATCTTTAATGGAAATCCGAAATGCCCGGTAGCGACCAACGCTGTTCACGCAAGGGTCCCAACGCGCGAACCGGAGTCCGGGTTTAACGTGTCACGGGCGCGCAGGGGTCGCAGTGCCGAAACGCACCTTTCTTAGCCCGCTCTCGACCGTTCGCCGGAACCTGATCGGCCGCGGGCGGCGTCACGCACCGAGGCGCTGAACACGGGTCTCAACGCCGGCGGCACGGTGCGCGTCGAGGAGGCGCAGCACGTCGGTTGCCGATTGCGGGCGGGCGAGATGGTAGCCCTGCATGAACGGGCAGCCCATCGCCTGAAGCGTGGCGAGATCGTCCGCCTTCTCGACGCCCTCGGCCACGACCTCCAGGCCCAGCGCCCGGCCGAGACCGAGCACCGCCTGAACGAGGCCGCGCTTGTCCTCGGCCTCGGTCAGTCCCGTGACGAGGCTGCGATCGATCTTGACCCGATCGGCGCGAAGCTGCCGCACCGAGGCGAGCGAGGAGTAGCCGGTCCCGAAATCGTCGAGCGCCATCCGGATGCCGGCCCGCGACAGCGCCATCAGCTTGCCCTGCACCGCCTCGATATCGAGCGCCGTCTCCTCGGTGATCTCGATTTCCAGGGCTGTCGCCGGCAGGCCGAGCAACCGGAGCCGGCCGAGCACGATCTCGTCGACGGCGATCTGCGCCATTTCCCGCGGCGAGACGTTCATCGCCACAGAGAGGTCATGACGCCCCCGGTCCCGCAGCGCGCACAGCATCCCGCAGACCTGTTCCAGGATGAAGCGCAGCAGCGACTCGGTCAGCCCCGCCATGGCAGCGGCGGCGATCAGGTCGGCGGGCGGCACCCAGCCATGCACCGGATGGTGCCAGCGCACCAACGCTTCCAGGTTGGTCACGGTGCGGCCGTCCCGGCCGAAGATCGGCTGGAACCACACTTCCAGCGTCCCCTCGACCAGGGCTTGCGAGAGATCGCGCTCGCAGTCGCGCCGCACCTCCAGGCGGGCGCGCAGGCCCTCGTCGAACAGGCGGAAGTGGTTCCGGCCGGAATGCTTGGCGGCGTAGAGCGCCTCGTCGGCGCAGCTCAGAAGATGGGTCAGGCTGCCGGCCGGCCGCGGGCAGATGCCGATGCTCATGCCGAGCCGCCCCGTGTCGAAGCTCTCGAACGGCTCGGCCACGGTTTGGATGAGGCGGTCCGCCAGAGCCGCCGAACTCTCGACGACCCGCGCGCCGTCGTAGACGAGAGCGAACTCGTCCCCGCCGAGGCGCGCGGCGTCGCAATCGGCCGGCAGGGCAGCCCGGAGCCGCCGGGCGACCTCGGCGAGCACGCGGTCCCCGGTGCTGTGACCGTAGACGTCGTTGACCGATTTGAAGCCGTCGAGATCGAGCAGCATCAGGCAGAGCGCCTCCCCGGCGGCCATCCGCTCTTCCGCCCGCTGGATGAAGCCCGCGCGGTTCAAGAGGCCGGTCAGGCCGTCATGTGTTGCCCGCTCTCGCATCTCCTCCGCCAGGGCGCTCGCGCTGGCATGGGCGGCCTTGCGCGCCTCGGCGAGCGCGGTCGCCTCATTCTTCAAGCGGCTGGTCTCGCGGAAGCTCCGCTCGGTCGCGATCGTGCTGCGGATGAGTGCGGCCAGATACAGCACGACAGTGGCGGCGAGACAGTTCCGGTCGAAGCCGCCGACGGCGAGCAGGCAGAGCGCGACCGACAGGAGCGGCGGCGTGATGAAGCAGATCGGGATTCGGGCGTAGGCGATGCCGTGCGTCACTGCCCCGGCGGTGATCCCGCAGGTGATGGTCAGATAGAAGAGTGTCTGCGCCGTCGTGTAACCCTCGGAGAGGATCGGCAGAAAGGCCCAAACGGAACCGGAGCACAGGGCGGCGAGACAGGCCAGCAGCAAGTGACGGTCGACCGAGCGGGCGGCCGCCTCTCCCGCAATCGGGCTCTCGTCCGCGGAAACTGCCAATCCCGCGCAGGGTGCGCGGCACAACCCCAAGCGCAGCAGGTTCACGGCCAGGGATGCGGAGAACCACAGTCCACCCGCCATGCCGTGCCCCGAATGCAGGGCCACCAGGAAGCTCGCCAAGCCGAGCAGCATGTTGATGGGCAGCGCCTGCTGCACGCTGGCACGGACCGCGTCGAGCTGATCGCGGCGGATCTGCCTGTCGAGATGCGGCCCGGTGCTCGGACGTGAGCGCATGGAGAACGAGCCTGTCATACGCTTCGAAGATGAAGCGTACTGCTTCTAAGGGCAAAGACGTAACAGATGGTTGAAGCCCGCCTCAGCCTCGCGTTGCGCGTCGAGACGATGAAATTGCGAGCTCGCGCGCAAGCTAAACTTAGCCCCACACAATATGATCTTTCGGCAATGGAGGATGAGTCGGGAAGATGACGTGGGGGCAGTCATGCTCGTCCGCTCCCTTCATGGTCGCGCTGCAGCGCTTCCGCTCGACGAAAACTGGCAGCGAGGTGGTTTCAGCGTGGTTTCAGCCCAGCGATGCTGCCTTCGGTCGCGCGTCCACGGCCCATCGCGTTCGACTTGTTTGGGTCGGCCGCGCCGACAAGCCGGCGCCACCGCATCCGAAGGGTCGTCATGCACATCCTCCAGTCGATCGGTCAGGCTTGCGGCGGCGGCCTGCGCGCCGGCGTCGTGGGCTTGATCGCGGCGCTCGACCGTCTCACGCTTCTCGTCGGGTGCATCTCCGAGAGCGTCGAGGCCAGTGTGGCGCGGCGGACGACCCATCTCCGGTCACGCCGCCGGCCCGATGGTCATCAACCGCTCGATCTTGCCTTCCTACGCTTCTGATCCTCCGCGGCCCGAACGCGCAGGAGCGTGTTACCCCTTCTTGCGCAGAGGCCTCACGAAGCAACCGGCGCTCGGGGTGAAGCCGGTTGCGGCGCAGAATTCAGGCAGGCCGGTCCCCTCGCCTGCCAGAAGTTGAAGCGCGCCGCAGCCGGCCATCCGGGCCGCCTGCGCGGCGGCCTTCAGCAATTGCCGGCCGACCCCGCGGCGTCGACCGTCGGGGGCGACCAGCAGCATCGTGATCTGCGCCATCGGCGCGGGCTGTTCGAGCACCGGGTACCAGTGCAGCACCACGATCCCGCTCGGAGGCCCCCATTCGAGGGCGAGCATCGCCGTACCGTGGCCGTAGCGGAGCGCATCGAGCTGCTCGGCCAGCACATGCGAGGCCACCGGATGGCCCGAGGCGCTCAACATCTCCGCAAGCCCCGGCGCGTCGGCGGGCAGCGCCGAGCGGATCTCCAAACCGTAGCGGCTTCCCAAAAGCGCCTCCCCTCGGTGCCGTCTTGCCAGACCGTCCCACCTAGCACCGCGAGGGCGAGGGCCTCCGACGCTCTTCCAAGAGCCAAAGAACGGGTGATCCCTGGTCACGGCCTCGGGGCACGGCGATGCAACTCTCAAACGCACGCGCTCCCGCCCGCGGATCGGAAGCGAGCCCTGTCCCCGAAGAGCTCATAGAGCCATGAGCCCTGGCAGCGAGCGGATCACCTGGCCAAATCCCGCGGATCCCCCTCGGGAGGCCGGAATCGGACTTCGGCAGCATCCTCACGCTGGTGCGATAGGGGGTTGCTCACCGGTCGCACGGGCGCGCCGGGACAGCGTCGGCGTTGATTGAGCGCAGGCCGTCTCAGCCGAGGGCTTCGAGCAACCTTGAAAAGTCGCCGGGAAGCGGGCTCTCGAAACGCAGACGCTCGCCGGAGCGCGGGTGAAGAAAGCCCAGTTCGGCCGCGTGCAGCGCTTGCCGCCCGAGATCCTGCAGGGCAGCGCGGGCGGGATCCGTGAGCCGGGCCGCCTTGGTCTTGAAGGCGCCGCCATAGACGGGATCGCCCAGGAGCGGGTGCCCGCGATGGCTCAGATGCACCCGGATCTGATGCGTGCGACCGGTTTCCAGGCGGCACCGCAGCAGCGCTGTGACGCTGTCGGCACCGGGCAAGGCCTCGACCCGGTAATGCGTGATCGCCTCTCGACCCTCGCCTTCGCGGACCACGGCGATCTTTTCGCGGTTGTGGCGCGAGCGGGCGAGATTCGCGCGGATCGTCCCCGCCCTCGGTTCGGGAACCCCCCAGACCAGAGCGAGATAGGCCCGCTCGAGGGCTCCGCTTCGGCCGTGATCGGCGAACTGGGCGGAGAGGCCCTGGTGGGCGAGGTCGTTCTTGGCCACCACGAGCAGGCCGCTCGTATCCTTGTCGAGACGGTGGACGATGCCGGGGCGGCGCACGCCGCCGATTCCGGACAGGCTCGCGCCGCAATGCGCGATGAGCCGGTTCACGAGGGTGCCGTCCTCGTGCCCCGCCGCGGGATGCACGACGAGGCCCGCCGGCTTGTCGATGACGATGAGATCCTCGTCCTCATGGACGACCGTGAGCGGCAGCGCCTCACCCTGGGGCTCGGCAGGACGCGGCACCGGAACGCAGAAGTCGATCCGGCTCCCGCCCGCGACCTTCCGCGCAGGGTCGCGCACGACCGTTCCGTCACAGCGCACGAGGCCGTCGCGTACCAGCGCCTGGAGCCGAGCGCGTGACAGATCGTCGAAGGCCCGGGCAAGGACGCGGTCGAGCCGCTCGGGAACCGTTCCCTCATCAACGACCAGGCTGCGTGCCTCGTCCGCGTTGGGAATTGTGGAAAGCACCGTAGAGGACACCGTCAGGAATCTCGTCGTTTCGCCCCGGAAAGCGCTTGCGGGGTCGGAAATGCCTCGCTATACGAACCCCCGTCGGCCCGGAAGCTCCCATCGTCTAGCGGTCTAGGACGTCGCCCTCTCACGGCGAAAACAGGGGTTCGAGTCCCCTTGGGAGCGCCACCGGCTAAATTCTCTTCGAGTTCGAATTGGTGGCCCGTGAAAGCCTGCGAGTGTAGGCTTTGAATTGGGCGTGGCGCGTCCAGTCTTGACGCGAAACAAGAACTCGACCGGTCCACAACGCTGCATCATTCAAGTGTCGGGCGATCAGAACATCGCCCGGCGATGTCGACAGCCCGGCCGCTGTCCATTTCGTGCGCGCTGGACCCTGGACAGCCTCCAGATCGCACGGCGCCTCTCCTCCCCCGCGTTTTATACCGTTTTCGCTTAAATCCTCCGGACCGCTCTCTCCGCCATCCCAGGGCCGCGCGGCGCAACCCAGGGATCCACCGGTGATGCGCGATTGGACAATGAGGTCACCGTCTGTCGTGGCGCGCCGGCCTGCCGTATTCCTGATTGGATCTAACAATCGGGTAGGGTGAGCGCTCGACGCGAGCCCCCTCCCCTCTCGGTTCTCACGGCTGCGGCGAGGCGGCACCGCGGCGATCGGGGTCCGGCGGGGACGGGGAGATGCCGGAAGGAAGCGCGGAACGGCAAACAGCAAACGGCCCGCATGGCGTTGGCCAGCGAGCTGTATGTCTGTCTGTTGTGTGAGGTTTGGTTGCGGGGGCTGGATTTGAACCAGCGACCTTCAGGTTATGAGCCTGACGAGCTACCGGGCTG
>JAGTAM010000512.1 GCA_023422485.1 Pseudomonadota bacterium
TGCCCGGCGGCCGCGAGATCCGCGGCCGCAGTTGCTCCGGCCGGGCCCCCGCCCACCACCACGACGTCGAAAATCTCGCAAGCGTCGTGGTGTGCCATGGCGCTACCTCGCCTCGAAGCCGGGATTGAGCTGAAAGGAGGCCGTCTCGGTCAGCGGATTCTGCCGACGACCGACGGTGACGTGCTCGACGCGCAGGCTGATCGCCAGGGCGACGAGGAACAGCACGCCTTCGAGCGCGAACACCGCAGCGTAGGCGTAGACAGGTTCCGACGCGACGAGGCGGGCGAGATCGACCGCGAGGGTGCCGAGGAAGCCGCCCGCGCCGAAGGCGACGCCCTGAGCTGCGCCCCAGACGCCCATCCGTGTACCGCGCTCGGCCTCACCGCCGCGCCCGGCGAGCGCCATCATCGAGCCGATCGCCGCCACGGCGTAGACGCCGTTGCCGAAGCCAAGCCCCGCCACCGCTGCCCGCAGTGGGAAGTCCGGCCCGACGGGTCCGCCGAAGGCGATGGCCCCGAGCGCTGCAGCGGACAGCGCGCAGCCGACTGCCGTCCAGAGCTTGAGCGAACCGAGAACCGGCCCACCGACGAAGACGGTGAGGCCGGCCACGAATAGCATGCCGGCCAGCACGCCGCCGTGCTGGAGGCCTGCGAGCTTGGTCGTCGCCCCCGGGGTCATCGCGAAGACGAGGCCGGCATAGGGTTCGAGGATCAATTCCTGCGCGCTGTAGGCGAGCATCGAGACGAAGATGAACAGGGTAAAGCGCCGCGCGGCGGGCTCGGCCAGCACCTGCGCCAGCACGGCGCGGAACGGCGGCTTCTTCTCAGCCTGCGCGGCCGAAGAGGTTTCCCGCCGCGGTTCGATCCCGGCAACCGCAAGGACGGCCACGGCCAGGGCGATCAGCGAAACGGTGCCGGAGACGGCCATGAGCCGCCCGCCGGAGAACGGATCGAGGAAGTGCCCCGCCAGCGGCGCGGTGACGGCGAAGCCGGCGATCATCATCACCCAGACGATGGTCGCCGCCGCGCCCCGGCGCCCGGCTTCCACCCCGGTCGCGAGCAGGACGAGGAGCGAGGTGCCGGCCGCGCCCGCGCCCATGCCGACGAGCAGGAACGACAGGACCGCGAGCGCCAGCCCGGCGGCGACGTGGGTTTCGGCCAGCGCCGTCGCCGCCGCGGCGCCGAATCCGCCGAGGCAGAGCGTGGCCATTCCGCCGACGATCCACGGCGTGCGCCGTCCGCCGACATCCGAGCCGTAGCCCCAGCGCGGCCGCAGCACCTGCGTGGCGTAGTGCAGGGCGACGAGGCCGCCGGGTACGATCGCCGGCAGGGCCAATTCCACCACCATGACCCGGTTGATCGTGGAGGTCATGAGAACCACGACCGCGCCGAGCGCGGTCTGAACCAGGCCGAGCCGCACGATCTGGAGCCAGGAGAACGATCGAGGGAGGGCGAGGGCGGCGCTGCTCATGGTGCCAGCCCTTGCACGAGCGGGCGCAGGGCGAAAGCCGAGGCCAGCATGCCGAGGACGTAGAGCGTGGTGCCGGTGCCGTTGTACCAAGCGGCGCGGGCGCGCGGCGATTTCAGGAAGTGCACCATCAGCGCGAGTTGCCCGGCGAGCAGGGCGGCAACCAACGCAGCGTGCCAGGGACGCTCCCAGGCGAAGAGCAGCACCATCACCGCGACCTGCGGCAGGGCCATGACGAGGCAGGCGAAGCGCGCCGCACGGTCGGAGCCGAGTTGCACCGGCAGCGAGCGCAGGCCCATGGCCCGGTCGCCTTCCACCGACTTGAAGTCGTTGAGGGTCATGATGCCGTGGGCGCCGACTGAATAGAGCAGGGCAACGAGGAGCACCCGCTCGTCGGGCATCGACGCGGCCATCACCGCCGCGCCGGTGAACCAGGGCAGCCCCTCGTAACAGAGGGCCACCGCCGAGTTGCCCCACCAGCCGTTGCGCTTCAGCCGGAGCGGCGGCGCGGAGTAGATCCAGGCCAGTACGAGACCGAACAGGGCCGCGCCGAGGATCCAGGGACCGAGCATCGCGGCGACGATCAGCGAGAGGATCGTCCAACCGGCCGCCAGATAAAGCCCCCAGCGGCCGGGAATGCGGCCGGAGGGGATCGGGCGATTCGGCTCGTTGATAGCGTCGACGTGGCGGTCGAACCAATCGTTGGTGGCTTGGCTCGTAGCGCAGACCAGCGGCCCGGCGAGGACCACCCCCGCCGCGATCACCGGCCATTGTCCTGTGGGGGCATGGCCGGACGAGATCACGCCGCAGCCGAAGGCCCACATCGGCGCGAACCATGTGATCGGCTTGAGCAGCTCGACGACGGCACTCGGTGCGGGCGTTGCCATACCCGAACGCTACCGGTGTCGGATACGAGGTGTCAATCGGGCTTTACACTTGGGCTGAACTAAATTGCTTACCCGATCCGGCTCGAGAATAAGAATTATAATTCAAATTCGCTCAGCAACGCTCACGAGGTCAATTCAGGGTCGCTGGCGTCGAGATCGCCGATGCCGTAGCGCCGCATCTTCGCATAGAGGCCCTGCCGGCTGAGGCCGAGCATCTCCGCGGCCGAGGCGCGGTTGTCGCGGGTGATCCGGAGGGCCGCCTCGATGCACAGCTTCTCGATGAGGTCGGTCGTCTCGCGCACGAGCGCCTTCATCGAGACGCGGCCGACCAACTCGGTCATCTGCTCGACGGAGCGTGGCAGGTCGTGCGTCGTGCCGACCACATGGACGGGGGCAGCTCGCCGGGGCGTCGCGCGGAGGGTGAAGCCGAAACACGGCTGCTCGGCATGGGAGGTGGCGACGGCGGCGACCTCGACCTCTTCCAGCGAGCCGTACTGGCCCCGCATCACGGTCGGGAAATGGCGCACCGAGCCGTGATCGCGCAGCATCGCGAACAATGCCAGTGCGTCGGTCTCTTCGCGGCCGAGCCAGCTATCCAGCGTCCGTCCGCGCACCTGCTCCTCGGTGGCGTGCTGGGTCAGATCGAGGAATGCACCATTGGCGGTGAGGATGCGGCGCGCGGCGTCGGTGACGACGAAGCCCTCGGGCATCCGCTGGATCACGTCGAGCGCGCCGCCGACCGCGACACGCTCCGGCCTCACCGGCGCCAGCGGCGCGAGGCGCAGTAGAACGGAGGTCGTCCCCTCGCCACGGAACAGGGAGGCGGAGACGCGAACGTCACCCCGCCCGCCGGTCAACGGCACGACGAGATCCGCCGCCTGCCCAGTGACCCGCAGGCCGGCAAACAGGGCCTGCAAGTCCCGCAGGCTGCCGGCCTCGAACAGATCGGCGGCGTCCTGGCCGATCACGCGCTTCTGCGGACGGCCGAGCAGCCGCATGGCCGCCGGGTTGATCTCGGTGACGCGCCGGGTGCCCGCATCGACCACCAGCACCGGCTCGCCGGAGAGCTGGAACAGCAGCTTGTAGCGCGTCTCGGCGGAGCGAAGGCGGTCGTAATCGCGCTCCAGAGCCTGCTGGGTTTCGGCCAGACGCCGCTGGAGCGTAGCCATCGCCCGGAGGTCCTGGCCGATCACGATGATCGGGCCGTCCTTTTGGGGGCGGAGCGTGGCGTAGCGGATCGGCAGATCCGTGCCGGTGGGCGAGGGATGGTTGACCTGCCGCCAGCGGGTCATGGTGCCGGGCGCGGCGTCGCGAAGCAGCGCATCGATCTTCGGCCGACTTTCGACGGTGACCGTGTCGATCCTCGGTTTTCCGAGCCAGGCTTCGATGCCCTGACCCTCGAAATCCGACCGGCCGGACGAGGTATCGCGGATGATTCCGCGATCATCGACCACGAGGGACAGATCGGAGGTCGCAGCGATCAGCAGCCCGGCCGTCTCCCCATCGAGGAGACCGGCCGCCTGTTGCAGCGCCGGAGAAGGGCGCCAGGGAGAAGGGCTCGCCAAGCTGCTCAAGGTCAATACTTCGTGAGGGCGCGGAAGCCGTCCTTATCAACAGGGTCGGGTCCGCATTTCAAGCAAGCTTTCTGCGATCAGGGGGGCAAGCCGCCCATCTTCCGCAGTTCCGTCGGCGCCGACGAGGCGCACGTGGTTCGGATTCCGGACAAAGTAGGGGCCTCCGACCAGCACCTTGAGCCTCGGATTGCGAGAGGCCTCGCGCAGGCTGTGGATAAGCGTCGGAAGGCTGGGCAGGAAGACGTCGCACGACAGCGTCAGTCCGGCGACGTCGAACCATTCCGACCGGATCAGTTCATCGTGTTCCGCTCCGACGCAGGTGGTTACGTCCCAACCCGATTCGCGGAAGATGGTCGCTATGACCGAGAGCGAGAAGACATGCGTCTCGCCAGGGCACGCGAGCAGAAGGATGCTGCGCCCGGAAGGCCCGCTGCTCTCGTCCTCGAATCGCGCGCACAGATCGTGTGCCGCCGCCTGAAGCCGACCGAGCGCCAGGGAGACGTCCACGAAATCGCAGGCGTCCTCTTCCCAGAGGTGGCCGAGATGCCGGGCCATGGGCGCGAGCAACTCGACCAACACGCTCTCGAGCGACAGCCCCTCGTCGAGGAAGTGCAGGAGGTGATGGGCGAGATCGGTGTCCATGTGCGCGAGGAGCAACGCGCAAAGGCGCTCGACCTCGTCGGGTGTCGGATGGTGACCTGACGCGGGGAGCTGGGGTCGGACCTGATTCCGGTGGACCAGCATGAGCCGGGGCAGGATCTCGGCCTCGACGATGCTCGCCAATTGACGGCGCATCCCCGAATCATCCGGCTGAAAGGCTGAAGCCGAGTCTGTCTCGGGCTCCACCAGGACGCTGCAGTCCGGCACTCCCACAGGGAGCTCGAAGTGCCCGCCGAGATGCCTCCACTCACCCATAGGCGTCTCCCTCTGAGGAAGCAGCTCGGCGGGGCAATGCGCATTTTAATGCATCGCGCGACGCCCAAAGCAACGGACGCGTGTAGGCTAACGATACGCTTCCCGCGGCCATTGGCAATCCCTCAGGCAGATGCGGCGCCCAAAACATGTAATATCGAACAACAGTCAACTTGGATTGACACTTTCGAGCGACAGAGCCTACGCTCACTCCTGACCGAGGTTCTGCGGGGCAGGGCCGGGAACGTGAGCGAGGGCGGACGCCATGCGTCAGCGCCAGGGCCGACATAGACCGCTCTACACGCCCGCAGAGCGTCAGCGGCGCGACGCCTCGCCCTGGACCCTGGTGCAGGGTGTCCTGGCTCCGCTGCAATTCCTCGTGTTCCTGGCGAGCCTCGCCCTCGTGCTGCGCACGCTCGCAACAGGGGAGGGGGCGGAGATCGCCAACGCCTCCGTCGTCGCCAAGACCCTCGTCCTCTACGCGATCATGGTGACGGGCTCGATCTGGGAGAAGGTCGTGTTCGGTCGCTACCTGTTTGCGCCGGCCTTCTTCTGGGAGGACGTGTTCAGCATGCTCGTGCTGGGCTTGCACACGGCCTACCTCGCCGCGCTCGGCTTCGGCCTGCTCGATATGCAGGGATTGCTGGTCCTCGCGCTCGCCGCCTACGCCACCTACCTCGTTAATGCCGGCCAGTTCCTCCTGAAGCTCCGGGCGGCGCGGCTCGAAGCCCCGGCCTCCCTCACCTTCGCAGGGGAGGCAGCTCGGTGAACGCCCACGCGCCTCTGTCATCCACCGAGTGCGGCGTCTCGGTCCGCGCCGAGCGCGGCCAGCGTGCTGTGTTCTGCGGCCTCACCGGCATCGTCTGGCTCCACCGGAAGATCCAGGACGCGTTCTTCCTCGTCGTCGGCTCGCGCACCTGCGCCCACCTGATCCAGTCGGCGGCGGGCGTGATGATCTTCGCCGAGCCGCGCTTTGCCACCGCCATCATCGACGAGCGCGATCTCGCCGGGCTCGCCGACATGAACGAGGAGCTCGATCGGGTGGTGACCCGGCTGATCGAGCGGCGCCCCGATATCCGGCTGCTGTTCCTCGTCGGCTCCTGCCCGTCCGAGGTGATCAAGCTCGACCTTTCGCGGGCGGCGCTTCGGCTGTCGGGGCGGCTCGCCCCGGACGTGCGGGTGCTGAACTATTCGGGCTCCGGAATCGAAACGACCTTCACGCAGGGCGAGGATGCCTGCCTCGCCGCCCTGGTGCCGGACCTGCCCGAGGCGATTGCGACGGACGAAATCCTCGTCGTCGGCGCACTGGCCGACGTGGTCGAGGACCAATTCGCCCGGCTGTTTTCCGATCTCGGCATCGTTGCCCGCTTCCTGCCGGCTCGGCGCGCCGGCCAGATGCCCCCGGTCGGGCGCGGCACGCGCTTCCTCCTGGCCCAACCCTTCCTCGCGGACACCGCGCGGGCCCTGGAAGAGCGCGGAGCCCGGCGAATCGCCGCCCCGTTCCCGCTGGGTGCCGAGGGGACGACCGAGTGGCTTCGCGCGGCAGCCGAGGCCTCCGGCGTCGATCCCGCCCGCTTCGAAGCTGTGACGGCGCCGGGCCTGCGCCGGGCGCATCAGGCGCTCGCCGCGTATGCCGAGAAGCTCGCCGGAAAGCGGGTGTTCTTCTTCCCCGATTCGCAGCTCGAAGTGCCGCTCGCCCGCTTCCTGTCGCGGGAGATGGGTGCCGAGCTGATCGAGGTCGGCACGCCCTATCTGCATCGCGGCCACCTCGCCGCCGAACTCGACTGGCTCCCCGACGGCACCGCGGTGGTGGAGGGCCAGAGCCTGGACGACGGACTCGACCGATGCCGCACGGCGCGGCCGGACCTGACCGTGTGCGGTCTCGGCCTCGCCAACCCGCTTGAAGCGGAGGGGCTGACCACGAAGTGGTCGATCGAGCTGCTGTTCACGCCGATCCAAGGCTACGAGCAGGCGGGCGACCTCGCCGAATTGTTCGCGCGTCCGCTCGACCGGCGCGCCCGGCTGGAGGTGTAGCGGCCATGCAGCTCACCGTCTGGACCTACGAGGGACCGCCGCATATCGGCGCCATGCGGGTCGCCACCGCGATGGAGGGGCTGCACTACGTGCTGCATGCCCCCCAGGGCGACACCTACGCCGACCTGCTCTTCACGATGATCGAGCGGCGCGCCAAGCGCCCGCCGGTCACCTACACCACCTTCCAGGCCCAGGATCTCGGCCGCGACACCGCCGCGATCTTCAAGGATGCGGTCGCCGCCGCCTACGCGCGCTTCCAGCCGCAGGCGATGATCGTCGGCGCCTCCTGCACCGCCGAGCTGATCCAGGACGATCCGGGCGGGCTGGCCAAGGCGCTCGCCCTGCCGATCCCGGTGATCCCGCTGGAGCTGCCCGCCTACCAGAAGAAGGAGAACTGGGGCGCCTCGGAGACCTTCTACCGGCTGGTACGCGCCCTGGCAGGGTCGCCGGCCGAGCGGGCGCCCCGCGAGGGGCGGCGCCCCGCCTGCAACATCCTCGGCCCCACCGCCCTCGGCTTCCGCCACCGCGACGACCTGATCGAGATCCGGCGCCTTCTCGACGGCCTCGGGATCGCGGTGAACGTGGTCGCGCCGCTCGGCGCGACGCCCGCCGATCTCGTCCGGTTGGGTGAAGCCGATTTCAATGTCGTGCTCTACCCCGAGGTCGCGCGTAGCGCCGCGCAATACCTCGAGAAGACGTTCCAACAGCCCTTCGTCGATGTGGTGCCGATCGGCGTCGGCGCGACGACGCGCTTCGTGGAAGCGGTGGCGGCGCTGGCCGGCGTCGATCCCACCCCCGTCCTCGCCGACGCGCCCTCGCGCCTGCCCTGGTACAGCCGGTCGGTCGATTCGACCTATCTCACGGGCAAGCGCGTCTTCGTGTTCGGAGACGCCACCCACGCCCTCGCCCTGGCCCGCGTCGCCGCGCACGAACTCGGCTTCAAGCTCGTCGGGCTCGGCACCTACACCCGCGAATTTGCCCGCGAGGTGCGAGCGGAGGCGGCTCTCCACGGCATCGAGGCGACGATCACCGACGACTACCTCGACGTCGAGGCGGCGATCCAGGCGGCGGCGCCCGAACTCGTGCTCGGCACGCAGATGGAGCGCCACATCGCCAAGCGGATCGGCATCCCCTGCGCGGTGATCTCGGCGCCGATCCACGTCCAGGACTTTCCCGCCCGCCACTCGCCGCAGATGGGCTTCGAGGGCGCCAACGTCCTGTTCGACACGCTCGTGCACCCCCTGATGATGGGGCTGGAGGAACATCTCCTCGGGATGTTCCGCGAAGATCCCGAATTCCACGATGGCGCCGCCCCGTCTCATCTCGGCCGCGGGCCGAACGGGACGGCGGACGCCGTGGAACGGGCGCCGAAGACTCCTCCCCTCGCGTCGGCGCCCGTTCCATCCCCCATTCAAATCCAGGGTGCCGACGCGGTTCGTCCCGCGCCATGGGCGCCCGAGGCCGAGAAGGAGCTGAAGAAAATCCCGTTCTTCGTGCGCGGGAAGGCCCGCGCCAACACCGAGCGTTTCGCCCGCGAGCGGCAGCTCCCGCTCATCACCCTCGAGACCCTCTACGATGCCAAGGCGCATTTCGGCCGATAGGCCCACCATCCGCGTCGCCATCGTCACGCTCGACAATCACTTGGCGAGCGCGGTGGAACGGGCGCGCCTGCGGCTCGCAGCCGAGATGCCGGGCCTCGCCTTGAGCTTCCACGCCGCCGCGGAATGGGAGACCGACAAGGCTGCGCTCCACGCCTGCGAGGCGGAGATCGCGCGGGCCGACATCGTCGTCTCGGCGATGCTGTTTGTCGACGAGCATGTCCGGGCGATCCTGCCGGCGATCCTGGCGCGCCGCGAGAGCTGCGACGCGATGATCGGCTGCCTCTCGGCCTCCGAGATCGTGCGCACGACCAAGCTCAACCGCTTCGACATGAGCGGGACCAAGCGCTCGGCCCTCGACTTCCTGAAGCGGCTGCGCGGCAAGCCGGGCGCGGAGGGCAACGCCGCCCGCCAGATGGCGCTGGTGCGCAAGTTGCCGAAGATCCTGCGCTTCATCCCCGGCTCGGCGCAGGACGTGCGCGCCTATTTCCTCACCCTGCAATACTGGCTCGCGGGCTCGGACGAGAACGTGGCGAGCCTCGTGCGCTTCCTCGTGCAGCGCTACGCCGCCGGCCCCCGCGCCGTGTGGCGCGAGATCGCCGCCGCGCCCGCGCCACAGCACTATCCCGAGACCGGCCTCTATCATCCGCGCATGGCGGGCCGCGTCGGCGAGCGCCTCGCGGCCGTGCCGAGCGTACCGGGCGCCCGCGGCCGCGTCGGCCTGCTGCTGATGCGTTCCTACGTGCTGGCCGGCAACACGGCGCATTACGACGGCGTCATCGCCGCCCTGGAGGGCAAGGGTCTCTCGGTGGTGCCGGCCTTCGCCGCCGGTCTCGACAACCGCCCCGCGGTGGACGCCTACTTCATGGCGAATGGCCGGCCGGCGATCGACGCGCTGGTCTCGTTGACGGGTTTCTCCCTGGTCGGCGGCCCGGCCTACAACGATGCGGCGGCGGCCGAGGCGACGCTGGCGCGGCTCGACGTGCCCTATCTCGCCGCCCACGCGCTGGAATTCCAGACGATCGAGCAATGGGAAGCGGGCAGCCGCGGCCTTTCGCCGGTCGAGGCGACGATGATGGTCGCGATCCCCGAACTCGACGGCGCTACCGCGCCGATGGTGTTCGGCGGCCGTTCCTCGGCTTCCGGCCCCGGCAACGCCCGCGACATGCGCGTGCATCCCGAGCGCGCTGAGCGGCTCGCCGCCCGGATCGACCGGCTCGTTGCCCTGCGGCGACGGCCGAAGAAAGACCGGCGCCTGGCCGTGATCCTGTTCAATTTCCCGCCCAACGCCGGTGCCACCGGTTCGGCCGCCTTCCTCTCGGTCTACGCCTCGCTGCTGAACACCCTGCGCGGCCTTGAGGCCGAGGGCTACGACGTCGCGGTGCCCGACGGCGTCGATGCGCTGCGCGAGGCGATTCTCGGCGGCAACGCCGCCCACTACGGCGCGCCGGCCAACGTCCACGCCCGCGTTTCGGCCGAGGATCACGTCCGTCGCGAGACCTATCTGGCCGAGATCGAGGCGCAGTGGGGTCCGGCACCCGGCCGCCACCAGAGCAACGGCGCCGACATCCTCGTGCTCGGTGCGCAGTTCGGCAACGTCTTCGTCGGGGTGCAGCCCGCCTTCGGCTACGAGGGCGACCCGATGCGGCTGCTGTTCGAGCAGGGTTTTGCGCCGACCCACGCCTTCTGCGCCTTCTACCGTTGGCTGCGTGAGGATTTCTCCGCCGACGCGGTGCTGCATTTCGGCACCCACGGCGCGCTCGAATTCATGCCGGGCAAGCAGGCCGGCCTGTCGGAATCCTGCTGGCCCGAGCGGCTGATCGGCGCGTTGCAGAACGTCTACCTCTACGCCGCCAACAACCCGTCCGAGGGCACGCTCGCCAAGCGCCGCTCAGCCGCGACGCTGGTGAGCTACCTCACGCCGAGCCTCGCCGCTGCCGGGCTCTACCGCGGCTTGTGCGATCTCAAGGCCTCGGTCGAGCGCTGGCGCGGCCTTGAGCCGGAAGCGACAGCCGAGCGTTCGGCGCTCGCCGCGATCATCCAGGCGCAGGGCGCGGCCGTCGATCTCGTGCCGGCCGAACCCGCCTGGGAGGGCAATCCCGCGCCGCACGTCGCCGCGCTCGCCGCCGCTTTGTTCGAACTCGAACAGACGCTGATCCCGCACGGCCTGCACGTGATCGGCCAGGGGATGGCCGGCGAGGAACGCGTCGATCTGCTGCTCGCCCTGGCGGAGGCCTCGCACGGATTGAAACCGGCCCGCGCCGGGATCGAGCATCTGATCGCGGGCGCCGCTCTCAACGAGGCGCTGGCCGCCGCGGGACTGCCCACGGACGAGACCCACCGGGCCGCCTTCGCCGACCTTGCCCGGATCGATGCGGACCTCGCCCGCGACAGCGAGCTGCCCGCGCTGATGCGGGCGCTGGACGGGCGCTTCGTCGCTCCGGTGGCGGGCGGCGACCTGCTGCGCAATCCCGGCATCCTGCCCACGGGGCGCAACCTGCACGGTTTCGACCCCTATCGCCTTCCCACGGCCTTCGCGCTGGCCGATGGCGCCCGCCAGGTCGCGCGGGTGCTGGAGCGCCACATTGCGGAAGGGCGGGCCCTGCCGGAGAGCGTCGCCCTCGTCCTGTGGGGCACTGACAACCTCAAGAGCGAGGGCGGCCCGATCGCCCAGGCGCTGGCGCTGATCGGCGCGGCACCCCGCTTCGACGGCTACGGCCGGCTGGCCGGGGCCGAGCTGATCCCGCTCGAACAGCTCGGCCGCCCGCGCATCGATGCGGTGGTCACGCTCTCAGGGATCTTTCGCGATCTGCTGCCGCTCCAGACCAAGCTCCTGGCCGAGGCGAGCTTTCTCGCGGCCAGTGCCGAGGAGCCGGTCGAGCGGAACTTCGTGCGCAAGCATGCGCTGGCGATCCAGGCCGAGCAGGGCTGCGACTTCGAGACGGCGGCCCTGCGGGTCTTCTCCAATGCGGAGGGGGCCTACGGCGCCAACGTCAACCATCTCGTCGAATCCGGCCGCTGGGACGACGAGGACGAACTCTGCGAGACGTTCTCACGAAGGAAGAGCTTCGCCTACGGCCGCACCGGCCGCCCCGAGCCGCGACGCGACCTGATGAAGGCGGTGCTCGCGCGGGTCGATCTCGCCTACCAGAACCTCGATTCGGTCGAACTCGGCGTCACATCCGTCGATCACTACTTCGACGGGCTCGGCGGCATGGGCCGGGCAGTCGCCCGCGCCCGCGGCGAGGCGGTGCCGATCTACATCAGCGACCAGACCCGCGGGGAGGGGCGCGTGCGCTCCCTCGACGAGCAGGTGGCGCTGGAGACCCGCACCCGCATGCTCAACCCGAAATGGTACGAGGGCCTGCTCGGCCACGGCTACGAGGGCGTGCGCCAGATCGAGGCGACGCTGACCAACACCGTCGGCTGGTCCGCCACCGCCGGCGCGGTGC
>JAGTAM010000545.1 GCA_023422485.1 Pseudomonadota bacterium
TGCCAACACCGCGGTCGATGGCTACGCTGTGCGATTCGCCGACCTCGCGACGGTGGGCGACACCGTCCTTCCGGTGGCCGGACGGCTCGCGGCCGGCGCCGCCGCGGGCGCCATGCCGGAGAGGGCGGCCATCCGCATCTTCACCGGTGCGCCGATGCCGCCGGGCGCCGACACGGTGTTCATGCAGGAGGACGTGCGCCGCGAGGGCGACCGCGTCACCCTGCCGGCAGGCCTGAAACCCGGCGCCAACGCCCGGCCGGCGGGGGAGGATCTGGGCCGGGGCGGCCTCGCGATTCCCGCCGGGCGGCGCCTGCGCCCGCAGGATCTGGCGCTCGCCGCCGCCACCGGGCATGCGCGGATCACCGTCCGCCGCCGCCTGCGCGTCGCCCTGTTCTCCACCGGTGACGAGTTGACCGAGCCCGGCGCTCCGCTGCGCCCCGGCGCGATCCACGATTCGAACCGCGTGCTGCTCGCGACCCTGCTGACCCGGCTCGGCGTCGTCGTGGACGATCTCGGCATCCTGCGCGACGACCCCGCGACCCTGCCGGCCCACCTCGCCGAGGCGGCGCGCGACCACGACCTGATCCTCACTTCCGGCGGCGTCTCGACCGGCGAGGAGGATCATGTGAAGGCCGCGGTCGAGGCGCAGGGGCGGCTGATGCTCTGGCGCCTCGCGATCAAGCCCGGCCGCCCGGTTGCGGCGGGGCTGGTGGCGGGCACGCCGTTCCTCGGCCTGCCGGGCAATCCGGTCGCGGTCTACGTCACGCTGCTCTTCGTGGTACGCCCGCTGCTCGCCCGCCTCGGCGGCGCGCTCTACGAGCCGCCGCTCTCCTGGCCCGTGCGGGCGGCCTTCGCCTACCGCAAGAAGGCGGGCCGCCGCGAGTTCGTGCGGGTCAGCCTTTTTCGCGACGCCGGAGGAGAGCTGGAAGCCCGAAAATTTCCGCGCGACGGGGCAGGCGTGCTGACCTCGCTCACCGAGAGCGACGGCCTCGTAGAACTGCCCGACGATACGACCGGCATCGCACCCGGCGACACGCTGGCCTATTACCCGCACGCGCTGCTCTGGTAGGCGGCCTCGGAGTTGAGGCCAGACGGTTCGGAAGCATCGGCATCGTCGTCTTTCGGCCCCATCCGGACCTTCGACCGATTTCCGCCGCAGATCCGGTTGCAGGTTTTGATCCCTGCTGTGGCAGCCACCGTACGCCGAACGCTCGCGTCACACCGGCAGAGGCAGGATTGGACTCATTCCCGCTTCGTGCACGTGCCGAAGGAAGCGAGGTCTGTCGCAGACCGCTGCTTAGAAATTTCCGGCTGAGCGCCGCGAGCGCCAGGGCGCCATGCTGGCCAGGACGCCGTCCTGGCGTATCAGCCCATGCAGCAGGGCTGCCCCGAGATGCGCCAGGATGAGGCCGAAAAGCCCGTAGGCCAGAACGGTGTGGAGTTCGCGCAGCCGCGCATAGAGCATCGGATCCTGCGGCAGGATCGGCGGCAGCACGATCGGGCCGACCACCGCGACGGGGATGCGCGCCGCCGACAGCATCGCCCAACCGACGAGGGGCATGGCCAGCATCAGACCGTAAAGTGCGATGTGCGAGGCATGCGCGGCCCGCCGCTGCCACGGCGGCAGATCCGTCGGCAGGGGCGGCGGCGGACGATGCCAGCGGTTGGCGAGCCGCAGGACGGCCAGAACCAGGATCAGGAGGCCGACGGGGCGATGCAGCCCGACCAGCGTGCCGTAGTCGCCGAGCGACGCCACCATCGCGACGCCGATGAACAGCATCGCCAGGATCAGCACCGCCATGCTCCAGTGCAGCAGGCGTGCCGGCCCATCGAAACGGGTGGAGTGCTTCACAGGGTGTCTCCTCGGTCGGCCGTCGCGGCCACGGCGCTGGGGCCCGTCGCCTCGCCCGCCCGGCGGGTGAAGGAGCGGGCATAGGCGGCCGAGCGGGCACTCAGGAGCGGATCGTCGGACGGTGCGATGCCGTCCGGCAGGACGAGCGGATCGAAGTTCACGTCCCGGCAATTGCCAGCCTCCTCGGGCATCGCGCCGGAGAGGGTCAGTGTGCCCACGTCCACGTTCTCGCGGTCGGAGGGCCAGGGCAGGGTCGCATCAGCAGTGGCATCGCCCGACTGACCAATCGTGACGACGAGATGCCAGCGCAGCGGCTCTCTCCGAAGCTGCGCCACGAGGTCGTCGAACAGGTAGTTCTTGTCGGTCCGCGCAGCTTGGGCCGCGGTCTCCGGTGCCACCGGCCGCTCGGGCACGAGGGCCCAGCGCACCGGCGTGGCACGGCCGTCGGCGCCCACGAACCGGAAGGCATTCAGGCTCCGGAAAGTGCTGTCGGCAAAGCCCGCGGTGATCGTGCGCGCCTTGATCAGGCCTGCGGCCTTCGCGCTCTCCGGGTGGGCGGCGAAAAAGGCCTTCAGGCGCTCGGGGTCGGGCTTGCCGGTAGCCGGGTCCGGCTTGACCGCGAGCAGCTGCTCGTAGAACGCCTCGGGCGTGCGTACGGGGAAGACCGGGATGGCATTCATGCCCGTGCGCCACTCTTGACGGTCTGGCAGCCGGAACCGCAGGGCGAGGCTGCGCACGGTCGTCCCGGCGTCGGCCGCGTAGGGCTGCCCGCCCGCGAGCGCGACCCGTCCCTCGACCGGCGTGACACGCCCCGCTGCGAACACGCTCGCCTTCGAGAGGGCGGCTCCCGCTCCGTTGCCGGCGAACTCACCGGCCACGCACAGGCCCTTGGCATGGTTGCGCCGGAAGCCGGGATGCGGGCCGTTCACCTGCTCGAAGCGGTCGACGACGCGGGCCGGGGTCAGCGTGGCCGGCGACAGCCAGCCGCCCGCGGCGACGAAGGCTCCGGCGGTTCCGGCGAGCACCGCCCCGATGGCGGAGCAGCGCAGCACCAGGGCGCGCGGGCTCATTCCGGGAGGAGCCCCGGTCAGGCGATGCAGCAGAGTCATGGAAGCCTCAGGTGTTCGTCGCGGTCGTGCGGCGGATCTCGTTGGCGAGCGGATGCAGGACGGCGGGATCGCTCGCGCCGACGAGGCTGTAGCCGAGCCCGTCCTGGGCCCAGGCGTAGCCGGTGGCCGATCCCGTCCGGTGCTCGCGCATCGGCACGTCGCCCGGCTGGGCCATGGGCCGCATCAGCATGACGAGCCGTGTGCCGCGCGGGTCGTCGTACATCAGTAGGCCCGCCGGGCCGTGCGGCGTCGCGACGAGGCGTCCGCCCATCAGCCGGTAGCCGGAGGCGCTCAGGTCCGGCACGCCGACGCGGCGGTCGAGCCTTGCGGAGAACCAGCGGGCGAGTTCGTCACTGTTGCTCGCCGCGAGTTCGACCGGGCGCAGGCGGTCGGGGGCGTAGACGGCGTAGTTCGCGCTCGCCTCCTGGGCCAGGGCATCGACGCCGGTCATCGGTGAGGACAGCGTGCCGCGAAGACCCCAGCCGCCGATTCCTCCGAGCGCCAGCAGCACGGCGGCCGCCGCGGCCTGCCAGGCGGGCAGCCGCCGGCGCCGTCGCGCCTCGACGAGGTGGGCGAGGTTGAGCTGGGCCGGGACCGGCTCGGCGGCCACCGGCGCGAAGGTGTCGCGCAAGGCTTCGCCGAGCGCGCGCATGCGCTCGACGCGCCGGGCGAGATCGGGATGGCGGGCGAGGTAGACCTCGACCTCGGCCCGGCGCGCCGCCTCCAGGCGGTCATCGACGAAGGCCTGAATGTCGTCCTCGGTGATCGGGCGCACGGTCACTTCACCCTCCTGAGCAGCGGACGCCCGACGGGGGCGGATGCGCGCTCCCCGTCCATGAGCTGGATCATCCGGTCGCGGGCGCGGGCAAGGCGCGACATCACCGTCCCGATCGGGATGGCGAGCACCTGCGCCGCCTCGGCGTAGGAGAGCCCCTCCACGCTCACGAGCAGCAGCACGCCGCGCTGCTCCTCCGGCAGCGCATTGAGCGCCGCCGTCAGGTCGCGCTGAAGCAGGCCGTCATGCTGGTTCGGAGCGACCGCGAGGATCGCCTCCGGCGCGTCCTCGACCGGCATGGACGCGCCGCGGCGGGCGCGCTGGCGCATCTGGCTCACGGCGAGATTGTGGAGGATGGCGTAGAGCCACGTGCGCACGTCGCCCTCGGTCCGGCGCTGATGCCAACGGCCGATGGCGCGCTCCAGGCAGTCCTGGACGAGGTCGTCGGCATCGGTCGGGTTGCGCAGGAGCGCGTGGGCATAACGGCGAAGGGCCGGGATGAGCGGCTCGATGAGGCGGACCATATCGCTCACGGCCAGTCTCCTGACATGCGCGGACTTCCCTCGGCCGAGCCGCCCGCAGCAGGAGCGCCCGGCGGCACGGGGACAGAGACGCCGTTTCTCGACGTTTATTCCGAGCTCCTCCCAATTTTTCTCCATCGAACCGCAAGACCCATGCGGAAACGCGAAGCCTCGCTATTTTTTGGAACTGCGCCCGGAATAATCCGCAAAAAGTGGCGTCTGTCAGTTCGTTGCCGGGCTGAATGAAGTGTTCGGCAGGCAAGTCAAGGAGACTGACATGTACAGCATCAAGCACAAAGCTCTCATTCTGTTTGCCGCCGTCGGTGTCATAGCCAGCGCCGGCGCTAACGCGAAGGCCGTCGCGCCGGAGCGGACCTGTTCGGGACTCTGCACGTCCACACTCACCTCCGCCTGGACGGAGGGCGCGGCGCCCCGCAACGAATTCTTCGAGACCGACACCGACTCGGCCAACGCCAACAACCCCGCCCTACCGCCCTACGCCCGCGGCCGGGGACAGGAGACGGGCGGGCCCGCCCGGGAGCTGATCCCGAATTGATCGAAGCGCGCTCATCCTGCGCCAATCCGTCAAGCTCGCTGTCCATCCCAGCGGTGGAATGACCGCTGGGTGTCGTCAGTTTCCGACACCGGACGGACAGCCCCCGAAACCCATCATCCGCCCTTGGTCGTCGGGCTCAAGCTGGCATAGGGGCACAATGCCGTCGTTCGGCGGGCAGATGCTGTAGGACGGCTGCCCACCCGCAGCGAGCCTCATCGTTGCGGGCGGCGTGTCTGACGACGCCTATCCGCGGACGTCATCGGGCGGCGCGTAGCCCGAGGCGCGTCCCGCCCGATCCCTCACGTCGTCGCGAAAGGCCGCGAGGCGCACGGCACCGAGGGTTGCACGCACGGCAAGGAAGTAGACCTCCCAGCCCAGCGGACGATACTCCAGCGCGAAGCGCTCGGCGACGGCGCGGGTGCCCATGCCGACATCGGCCGCGCCGGTGGCGATGAGGGCCGCCACCGCTTGATGGGTGAACTCCTCCGTGTGGTGGCCGATGATGGCCTCCGGCGCGAGACCGGCCTCGGCACAGAGCCGTTCGAACCAGATCCGGGTGCCGGCACCGCGCTGACGATTGACGAAACGGGCCTGACGAAGGGCGATGTCGTTGATGGTTTCGAGTTTGAGCGGGTTGCCGGCCGCCAACATGAAGCCCTGCTCCCGGCGAAACAGCGGGACGACGGCGAGATCACGATTTGCGAAGACGGTGTCGAATGGCGGCGGCGGCGGTCCGTCTGCGCCGTAATGAAAGCCCGCGGCATCGACGGACCCATCGCGCAACCGCGCCAGGGCATCGAGGCTGCCCGCGACCATCAGGTCGATCTCCCGCCGTGCCTCGATCGCCTCCACCAGCAGCGGGTCGTGGCTCGCGGCCAGACGGATGCGGGCATCCGCCGGCTCCAGCAGCCGTCGCAGGCCCTCCGTGAGGGCCATTTCCTCGGCCGCAAGCGCCGGGGCGAGACGATTCTGCGAGGCCGTGAACAGCGCCAGCAGCGCTGTGCCGAAGACAGTGAGCGTGGTCCCGTGCCCCTTCGTCTTCACCACGACAGGCTGGCCGAGCGCCCGTTCGAGCGTTTCGAGCTGGCCCCACGCGGAGCGGTAGGAAATCGAGAGTCGCTCGGCGGCGCCTTGGAGCGAGCCTGAACGGCCGAGCGCGTCGAGGAGCGCATGGGCGCCGCGCATCGCGAAGGCGGATGCGCCCTCGCAGCGGCCATCCACGTGGAGACGCACGCCGCGTCGGGCCGGCAGCGATGGGACGGGCAACACAGCGGACGCGTCCTCGACGGACATATGCAAGGCCTTTCCTATTGATCTTGCGCGCTCCGGCGTATCATCCCCGCTTGTTCCGCGCAGCCCCGCGAGTCCGTCGCTTGAGCGAAACCCTCCACGAGACCTTCGCCCGCCTGTGGACGCTCGACCAGGACGTCCTCTCGATCGCGTGGCTGTCGCTGCGCGTCAGCCTCACGGCTGTCGGCATCGGATTGCTGCTCGGCGTTCCGCTCGGGAGCCTGATCGCCGTCCTGCGCTTTCCCGGCCGCGACGCGGTGGTCGGGCTGCTCAACACCTTCATGGGCCTGCCGCCGGTGATCGTCGGGCTGATCCTCTACCTCGCCCTGTCGCGCTCCGGCCCGCTCGGCTCGTTCGGGCTGCTGTTCACCCCCACCGCCATGGTGGCGGCGCAGGCCGTGCTGGCGACGCCCCTGGTGGCCGCGCTCACACGGCAGGTCATCGCCGACGCCGAAGCGCATCTCGGCGAGCAGCTGCGCTCGCTGCGCCTCTCCGCGCCGCGGCGCGCCGGGGTGCTCATCTACGATGCCCGCTTCTCGCTGTTCACCGCGGCGCTCGCCGCCTTCGGCCGGGCGATCTCGGAGATCGGCGCGGTGC
>JAGTAM010000337.1 GCA_023422485.1 Pseudomonadota bacterium
GCCTGATCGTCAGCGAGCGCTTCCCCGAGATCAGCTTCGCCGTCGCCTGCCGGCTGTTCGGCCTGCGCGACCTCGGCCCCGGCCTCTCGCCGATGAACGCCTTCCTGACGCTCACCGGCATCGAGACCCTGCCGCTGCGGATGGAGCGCCACTGCGCCAACGCCAAGGCGGTCGCCGCCTATCTCAAGGACCATCCGGCCGTGGCATGGGTGAGCTACCCGGCCTTGCCGGGGCAGAAGGGCGAGACGTTGGCCAAGCGCTACGTACCGCAGGGGCCGGGCTCGATCTTCACCTTCGCGCTCAAGGGCGGCGAGCCGGCCGCCCTGCAGCTCATTGCAGGTCTGGAGCTGATCTCGCACCTCGTGAACATCGGCGAGATCAAGTCGCTGGCGATCCACCCGGCGACCACGACCCACCGCCAGCTTCGCCCCGAGGAGCGCGCGGCGGCCTGCGTCGGCCCCGAGACAGTCCGTCTCTCGATCGGCCTGGAGGATCCGGAGGATCTGATCGCCGATCTCGAACAGGCCCTGGCCAAGATCGGCTGAACGGTCGGCGGCGGCGACCATGGCAAGGCGGCGCATCGCGGCGGGGATCGGCGGTCTCGCCGTCTTCGGAGCGGGCGCCGTCCTCCTCGCCGACTTTCTCCAGTTCGGCCGCACCGAACCAACGCTTGCCGCCGCGCCGGAGCGCGCTGACCGCGGGCTGGTGGAGAAGGCGGCGCGCCGCCTGACGCTGCTGCGCGAAGGGCGGTTGCTCGCGACCTATCCCGTCTCCCTCGGCTTCGCGCCGGACGGGCACAAGGCCCGCGAGGGTGACGGGCGCACGCCCGAGGGCGTCTATACGATTGCATTCCGCAACCCGTGCAGCGTTGCCCACCTCTCGCTCAAGGTGTCCTACCCCTCCCCCGCCGACGAGGCGGCCGCGCGAACCGGCGGCTACTCACCCGGCGGCGACATCATGATCCACGGGCTGATGAACGGCTTCTCCTGGCTCGGCCGCCTGCACCGGATGCGGGACTGGACCCAGGGCTGCGTCGGCGTCACCAATGCCGAGATGCGCGCGATCTACGCCCGCGTCGATATCGGCACGTCCATCGAGATCAGGCCGTAACGGTGTCGGGCCGTTTCCCTCGGCGTTGACGATCCCGTCGTACCGCGATCCGCGTGCCTGAAAGCCATGATGTATAGTTTAGACTCGTGCCTTTCCCTGCATTCAGCATTTGTTTATTCGTATTCAGAAGTTGGATTCTTTCATGAGGCGCTAACATTTTCTAGATTTGGCGAATTCTGAAAAAGAATTTTCCGATTTGAAATTGAATCCAACCGATCTGCATCTCTGATAGGCTCTGTTGGAGATGGTTTTAGTTCATTTGTTAAGATTTCAACGATATCAAATGTTTGTCAGACGACCCGGTCGGTCCGTGCGCGGCGGGCGACTTGGCACTTTACGCGCCTCTTTCGCCCATGCGTCTCAGTCTCAAGGCCACTCTCGCCGCTCTCTTCGGGGGTGTCGCGCTCATCACGGCCATACAGGGTGCGATTTCGCTCGGTGAGCTGTCTTCCATCCGAAAACGCGTCAACGAAGTCGCGTCGAACTGGCTTCCTTCGGTCGTCATGGCCAACGAGATGAATGCCGCCGCGAGCCGTGTGCGTCTGCGGCAGTTCCGGATGGCCACGACGGTCAACGACCCGAAGGCGTTGAGCGCCTATCGGGATCTCTACGACCAGGCCGGAGCGGACATGGCGGATGCTCGGCGACGCTACGAGAGGCTGATTTCGTCGCAGCAGGAGCGCGCCCTCTACGATCAGTTCTCCGCAAACTGGGATCGTTACGAGCAGGCGAGTTCCCGCCTGATCCGCTTGATCGATGCGGGCCGACAGCAGGAGGCGATCACGGAGCTGGCCGGCAACGATCTGTTCAAGCTCTACACCGCTGCCAGCGACGTGCTGATGCAGGTCGTCGACTTGAACCGGGGCGCGGCCCAGCAGGATGCGGACGCGGCCGTCGGCGCGGCCGACAGCGCCTCCATGACGGCCGTCGTGTCGGTCGCACTGGCAGTGTTCCTGGCTCTCGGCGCCATGCTGTTCGGGCTGTTTCGGATCTCTCGCCCGATCACCGGCATGACCGGCACGATGGGAGCGCTCGCTGCCGGCGATGTCGAGAAGCCGGTGCCCTATCGGCAGCGCCGGGACGAGATCGGCGCCATGGCAGGCGCGGTGCAGGTGTTCAAGGACAATCTGATCCGCACCCGCGCCCTGGAAGCCGAGACCGCCCTCGCCCGCGCGTCGGCCGAGGAGCAGAGAAAGGCTGCGATGCGGGCGATGGCCGACAATTTCGAGGCGGCGATCGGCGGGATCATCGGCACCGTGACCTCGGCGGCGACGCAGTTGCAGGCCACGGCCGAGAGCATGTCGGGGACCGCCACCGAGACGGCGTCGCAATCGGTCACGGTCGCGTCGGCGGCCGAGGAGGCGGCGGCGAACGTCGAGACCGTTGCGGCGGCCGCGGAGGAGCTCGGCACCTCCGTCCACGAGATCGGCCGGCAAGTCGCCAATTCATCCGAACTGGCGCAGATCGCAGTCGGCGAGGCCGATCAGACCGCGGGACTGGTCCAGAACCTGTCGAACGCGGCGGCCAAGATCGGCGACGTGGTGGCCATGATCTCGACGATTGCCGGACAGACCAACCTGCTTGCGCTCAACGCCACGATCGAGGCGGCCCGTGCGGGCGAGGCCGGCCGCGGCTTCGCGGTGGTCGCCGCCGAGGTCAAGGAACTCGCCAACCAGACCGCGCGGGCAACCAGCGAAATCGCGCAGCAGATCGGCACGATCCAAGGCGCGACCGATCACGCCGTCCGGGCCATCGAAGGCATTTCCGGCCGCATCCGTGAAATCAGCGGAGTCGCCACCGGCATTGCGGCGGCGGTCGAGGAGCAGGGGGCGGCGACGCAGGAAATCGTGCGCAACGTCGCCCAGGCCGCGACCGGAACGGGCGAGGTGACGACCAACATCGCCGGCGTCGCCCGCGCCTCCGAGGAGACGGGTGCCGCGGCAAGTCAGGTGCTCGGCGCGGCCTCCGAACTGTCGCGCCAGTCCGAGCAGCTCTCGGTGGAAGTGAGCCGCTTCCTCACGACGGTACGCGCGGCGTGAGGAGGTGACGGCGAAAGGTCCGCGTCCGCGGGGCGGGACCGTCGCTCAATCGGACGCGCTGTCGCATTCCGATCAAACACTGTGTGATCACGAAGTTCAGGAACGCACCGGCCCGAAGCAAAACCGCGACCAAGGCGTCCATCGCGGCGACAAGGAGTAGCCCGGAGCGGGTGAGCCTGGAGCCGCCTTCGGGCCAGCCTTCGGAATGCTGAGGAAGAGGTCGCCTTCGGGCGGCCTCTTCCCATATGGGCCTTGCGTCGATCCGAGAACCGAAACTGCCACGGGAGACTGCCATGCGCGCCTACGAAATGTCCGCCGCCGCAGGTCTCGATAGCTGGAAGAGCGTCGAGCGCCCGACCCCGGAACCCGGTCGCGGACAGGTGCTGGTGCGACTGCGCGCGGCCTCGTTGAACTACCGCGACCTGCTCATTTGCGAGGGCCGTTATCCCTTCGCGATCAATCTCGACCGGCTGATCCCGGTCTCGGACGGTGCGGGGGAGATCGTGGCGCTCGGCGAGGGCGTGCGCCGTTTCACCGGCGGCGAGCGCGTCGCCGGCATCTTCTCGCAGAGCTGGCTCGGCGGCGCGCAGGTGGCCGATATGTGGCAGACGGCGCTCGGCGGCGCCATCGACGGGGTGCTCACCGAGTACCGGGTGTTCGACGAGGACGGGCTCGTCACGCTTCCCGATCATCTGAGCTTCGAGGAGGGCGCGACGCTGCCCTGTGCCGCCGTGACCGCATGGAACGCGCTCTACGGGCTCAAGCTCCTGAGGGCCGGCGAGACGGTGTTGACGCTCGGCACCGGCGGCGTCTCGATCTTCGCGATCCAGCTCGCGCACGCGGCCGGAGCGCGTGTCATCGCGACCTCGTCGAGCGATGCCAAGCTGGAGAAGGCTCGCGCGCTCGGCGCGAGCGAGACCATCAATTATCGCACCCATCCCGATTGGGAGCGGGAGGTGCGCCGGCTGACCGGCGGCGTCGGGGTCGATCACGTGGTCGAGGTCGGCGGCACCGGAACGCTGCCACGCTCCATCGCCTCGACCCGACCGGGCGGGCATGTCGGCCTGATCGGGCTCTTGGCGCAGGGCGAGGCGATCGATCCGCTGGCGATCCTTGGCGCGAGCTGCATCGTGCGCGGCGTCGCCGTCGGCTCGCGGGAGATGTTCGAGGATATGAATCGCTCGATCGCTCTGCACGCGATCAAACCGGTGGTCGATCGTGTCTACGGTTTCGACGAGGCGCCCGCCGCGCTGGCGGCTCTGGCCGAAGCCTCGCATGTCGGCAAGATCGTGATCCGGATCGGTTGATGGCCACTTCTCGGGGGAGGAACGGTCGATGCGCGTGGCGTGGTGGGGCGTCTTCTCGGCGCTGCTCTGGCCGATGCCGGCGAGCGCTGCGGATGTGACGACGGTGCGGACCGAGTCCTTTCCTCGGCCGCCCTATTCCGGCGCGACCTACTATGTCTACGAACGGGCAGGCCAGACGATCTGCACCAAGCTCGCCGTCTGCAACAAGTTCGACAAGTGTGAGACGACTTATGTCCCCGGTGCCTTCCGGGCGCCCGAGGATGCGGCGACCGGCGAGCCCTACGGCACGACGCCGGCGGTGCCGATCGCGTCCGCCTCGCTCGCCAAGCATGTGTGCCTGACGCGGTTCGGCCTCGTGCAGCGGTAGGGCTACGACGCCTCGCTCCCCGAGCCGCGGCGGCTCAGCGCCCGAAGCGCGCCGCGGAAGGTGCGCACGTCCTGCTCGGTCATCGCCATGCGGTGGAGCATGTCGCGCATGTTGCGGGCGATGATCTCTCGCTTCTCCGGTGGGTAGAACCCGGCGCCCGCCAGCGTCTCCTCCAGGCTGGCAAACAGCGACAGCAGTGCCTCGCGCGTGGCGGGTGGCGAGAGCAATTCGCCGGAAAAACGGAGGGTCGCGAGGCCCGCGGCGCGGCGCCACTCGTAGCCCATCAGCAGCACCGCCTGGGCGAGGTTAAGCGAGGGGAATTCCGCCGTCACCGGGAAGGTGACGATGGCGTCGGCCAGCGACACCTCGTCGTTGCTGAGGCCCACCCGCTCGCGCCCGAACATCAGCCCGACCCGCTCGCCGCGCCCAACTCGCTCGGCCACCGCCGTCATCGCCTCGTCGGGTGCGAAGACCCGCTTCATCTGCCCGCGCTCGCGGGCGGTGGTGGCCAGAACGTGGTGCAGGTCGGCGATGGCCTCGGCCAGGGTGGGGTAGATCTTCGCACCGTCGAGCACGTGCGTCGCGCCGGAGGCCGCCTCCCGAACGCCCTTCTTCGGCCAGCCGTTCTTTGGCGCCACGAGGCGCAGCTCCGACAGCCCGAAATTCGCCATGGCGCGGGCGGCCATGCCGATATTCTCGGCCAGTTGCGGCTCGACCAGGATGACGACGGGGGCGCTCATGGCCGCCCTCTCGCATGCCGCGGGC
>JAGTAM010000345.1 GCA_023422485.1 Pseudomonadota bacterium
CCCTCGGCGCGGGTCCGCTCCTCGATCTCGCCCGCGAGCCTGAGATTGGCCGCCCGCAGATCGGCGGTGCGGGCCGCGACCTTCGCCTCCAGCTCGCGCTGCGCTGCCCGGTTCTCGCGCACGCGCCGCAGGTGCTGGCCGCCGTAGAGGCCGATCAGGCCGAGCACGACCAGGGCCAGGATTGCCCCGACCCGCGCGCTGCGCCCGGCGATCGCCACCGGCGCGGCGTCGGCGAAGAGCAGCAGCGTCCAGCCATAGGCCGACATCGCCTGCTGCTCGAACAGCGCGCGGCCCTGCGGCGCCGCCTCCGACCGGCTGACCAGCGGCACGCCGCCCACCTCTTCCGTCCGGCCGAAACCGATCGGGCGATAGTCGTCGCGCCCGTACTGGCGCGTTCGCTCCATGTGTGCGCGGGCGGCGGCATCGAGCGGCTTGGTCGCGCGGAACTTGAGGGCGGGGTCGGAGGCGAGGAAGACGATGCCGTTCTCGTCGGCCACGAGCACGCGGTCGGTGCCCTCACGCCAGATCGCCTCGACGGAATCGAGGCTGACCTTGGTCGCCACCACGCCGCGCACGGCGCCGTCGATGATGACCGGGGCGCTGATGAAGTAGCCGGGCACGCCGGTGAGCGTCCCGATGGCGTAGAACCGCCCGACCCGCCCGCCGCGCGCCTCCGTGAAGTAGGGCCGGTAGGAAAAGTCCTGGCCGACATAGGTCTGGGGCGTGTCCCAGTTCGAGGCGGCGATGGTCAGTCCGGAAGGGATCAGCAGGTAGACGACGCCGGCGCCCGCCTCGCGGCTCAGCCGCTTGAGATAGGCGTTGACGGTGGTGACCTGCGCCGGATCCTCCGGCGCGGCCAGCAGCGCCCGGACCCGCGGGTCGAGGGCCGCCGCCGCCGGCAGGAAGCCGAAGCGCTCGATGGCACCCTCCAGGCTCTGCGCGTAGATCTCCGCGCGCTGCCGGGCATCGCCGGCGAGGCTCGCGGCGACGCGGTCTTCGGCCACGTCGCCCGCCTTCATCACGACGAGAAGCGCCGCCACGGCCAGGACAGCGAAGAGCAGGACGCGCACGGCCTTGGCATAGGGAACAGGCATGACGGTTCTGTGCGCCGGTGCGTGCCGGCCCGCTCCGGATGGGTCCCTTCCTCCGCCCTCATCCTGAGGTGCCGGAGCAGAGCGGAGGCCTCGAAGGGTGCTCCAGCCAGCCGCGCGAGATCTGGAATATCTTTCGAGGCCCGCTCGCGCGAGCACCTCGGGATGAGGGGGTTGAACAGGATTACGGCCGCAAGCGGGAGCCGCCGACCGCGTCGGCAGCTCCCGTCCGGACGAGGCCTCAATCCGTCGTCAGCCCCTTCATATCCACCTCCTCGAAGCGGTGCTGCTCGGCCGTCACCAGGGCGGAGAGGTCGCGCTTCAGGGCGTTGAAGGCGGCCGAGGCGCTGTCGCGCGGGCGTGGCAGTTCGACCCGGATGTCGCGCTTGATCGTGCCGGGGCGGTAGGTCAGCACCACGATGCGGTCGGCCAGATAGATCGATTCCTCGATCGAGTGGGTGACGAACACGATGGTCTTGCCGGTGGCCGCCCAGATCCGCAGCAGCTCGTCCTGGAGCGAGCGGCGGGTCAGGGCGTCGAGGGCGCCGAAGGGCTCGTCCATCAGCATCACCGGGCTGTCCAGCGCCAGCACGCGGGCGATCGCCACGCGCTGGCGCATGCCGCCGGACAGGTCCTTGGGGAAGCGGTCACGGAACTCGGCGAGCTTGAGCATGTCGAGAAGCTCGGCCACCCGCGCCTCGATCGCCGCGCGGCCCATGCCCTTGATCTCGAGACCGAAGGCGATGTTCTGCGCCACGCTCATCCAGGGAAACAGCGCGTATTCCTGGAACACCATGCCCCGGGCGGGACCGGGCTCGGACACGGCACGGCCCTCGACGGCGATGCCGCCGCGGGTCGGATGGGAGAAGCCGGCGATGGCGTTGAGCAGCGTCGACTTCCCGCAGCCGGAGGGCCCGAGCAGGCAGACGAACTCGCCCCGGTTGATGGTGAGGTCGATGTCCTTGAGGGCGACGACCTCGCCGCCGGGGACGGGGAAGACCTTGTCCACGCCCGAGACCACGATGTGCGGCGAGGCGGAGGTGGCCAGGGGTGCGGCGACCGGCACGGCGTGCTGCGTGACGGCGTCGATGGGATGCGGTTGCACGGACATGGGCTCCCTCACGATTCCAGGCCGCGGTGCCAGCGGAGCAGGTGATTGTTCAGGCGGCTCACGCCCATGTCGATCATCAGGCCCAGCGCGCCGATGGTCAGCATCCCGGCGATGATCTTGTCGGACCAGAAGTACTCGCGCGCCTCCAGGATGCGGAAGCCGAGGCCGTTGTTGACCGCGATCATCTCGGCCACGATCACCACGATGAAGGCGGTGCCGATGCCGATCCGCGCCCCCGACAGGATGTAGGGGGTCGCCGCCGGCAGGATGACCCGCCGGAAGATCGTCATCCGGCTGGCCCCGAGGCTGCGGGCGGCGCGGATGTAGATCCCGTCCACGTGCCGCACGCCGGCGATGGTGTTCATCAGCACCGGGAAGAAGGCGCCGATGGCGATGAGGAACACGGCCGGCGCGTTGCCGAGCCCGAACCACAGGATCGAGAGCGGGATGTAGGCGATCGGCGGAATCGGCCGCAGGACCTGCATCAACGGGTTGATGTGGCGGTAGATCAGGTCGCTGGAACCCATGAACAGGCCGAGCGGCAGGGCGAGCCCGGCACCGACGAGGAAGCCGACGACGACGCGGTAGAGCGAGGCGAGCGCGTCGTGCAGCATCTCGCCGGAGAACAGCCACGCGAACCACGAGCCATGCGCCGGATCGTAGGCTTCGAGGGGTGCGAGATAGGACCACCAGCGCGCCGCCACCGCGGCGGGCGAGGGAAGCACCATCGGGTTGACGAGCCCGGCCGTGCAGGCGAGCTGCCAGATCACGAGGACGGCGATGGGAACCGCGAGGCCCTCGGCCAGGGGTTTGAGACGGGCGGAGTTCATGAAAGCGCCCTCCTCAGTTCGTGCCGGCGGAAGCCTTGGCGGCCTCCAGCAGGTCGAGCTTCACCCAGTCGACGGCCTTGGCGGGCTTCGACATCTTGCCGATGCCGTGCTCGGCCATGACGTCGGTGGTTTTCTGGATGTGGTCGGCGCTCATCTCCAGGGTGTAGGGCGAATTGGCGAGCGCATCCTGGAACTCGGGACCGGTGAGCTGGCCCTTGAACACGTCCTGCGTGACGAAGGTCTCGGCGGCCTTCGGATCGTCCATGAAGGTCTTCTGCGCCTTGACGAAGCATTCCATGAACTTGGCCGCGGCCGGCTTCTTCTCGTTGTAGAACTTCTCCGTCATCACCAGCGTGCGGATCGGTGAGCCGACCGGGGTGTCGTAGGGCTTGATCACCTCGACGCCGAAGCCCCGGGCGATGGCCTGGGCCGATTGCGGCTCGGTCTGCATGATCGCATCGACCTGCTTCTGCAGCAGCGCCTGGTTCAGGTCGGGATAGCCGAGGAAGATCAGGTTGACGTCGCGGTTCTTCAGGCCGTGCTTGGCCATCTCGGCGCCGAGCAGCACCTCCTGGATCGAGCCGCGGGTGACGCCGACCTTCTTGCCCTTGAGGTCAGCGGCCGACTTGATGCCGGATTCCGGTGTCGCCAGCAGGCGGGCGCCACCCTTGGCGAAGCCGCCGACGATGTAGACCTGGGCGCCGTTGCCGCGGGCCGAGATCGCGGCCTCGGAGGCGGTGGCGCCGACATCGAGTTCGCCGGCGAGCATCGCCTGCATGATGTCCGGGCCCTTGGCGAAGATCTTGAGATCGACGGTGATGCCGCAGTTCTTGGCGATCTCCTTGACGTAGGAGACACCGGCGAAGTGAGCGAGCTTCAGGTTGCCGACGCGGATCACCTCCTGCGCGGCGAGGGGGAACGGCGCGAGCAAGGCGGCGGTCGCGACGGCGAGGAGGCTGAGGCGGCGGCGTGTGAGAGGACGGCAAACGGGCAAGAGGCTTCTCCCTGATGGCCCGGCTCTGCGGCCGGTGCGAATCGCCTTCTCCCTTTTGCAGGGCGCATGCCAGCCATGCAGGATGCGCTGATCTTCCTGTAACTGCCTGTCGAGGATTTCGTTTTCTCAAGCGGGGCGAATCGTGGCCCGCACCGGCGGCGGCGGATTTCCGCCGCTTACGCCGAAAGGCCGGCGGAATGCCGCCGTGGATGCGCCGTTAGGCTGAACGATCGCTCCGGGTCCGCAACGTCACTCAAGCGGAACGAGGACGATCGAATCCCCTTCGAGCCGCGCCTGCACGGATTGGCCCCAGCGGCTGCCGCCGAGATCGTCGGCTGTCTTGTAAAGACCGTCGATGGCGATGAGTTCCGGCT
>JAGTAM010000664.1 GCA_023422485.1 Pseudomonadota bacterium
CGTCGGGTTGCGGCGGCGCGGGCAGCCGCGTCGCCCGCGGGGCGAGCACGAACCGTGCCGCCTCGATCAGGTCAGCCTCGCCCGGTTCCGCGCGGCCCGCCGCCGCCGCGATCAGCCGGGCGGCCCGGAGGGAGAGGAGTGGCGCCCGCAGGGATGCGACGCCGAAGGCTTCCGCGACGGCGCACAGGGTGGCGACCGAGTCGTCCGGGGCCTGTTCCGATGGCGTCAGTGCCTGCGGCTCCCGTCCCTTCGGCGCCTCCCTCCGTGGTGATGCCGTCGCCCGCGCCTCGCGCAGGCCCACACTCGTCAGGTCGATGCGGAAGGCGAGCCGGTCGGCGAGGGCCGCCGCGACGGTTTCGTCCTCATTCCCCTCATTCTCCTGCCCTTCGTCGAGCAGCACGAGGCCGAACCGGGCCGGGAGCCGCGCGGCGAGGCCGTCGCGCTCCAGGGTGAGCGTTCCGGTGTCGAGGGAGCCCGTGAGCCGCGCGACCGTGCCGCGTTCCAGCCGCTCGGCCATCGGCACCAGCACGAGCCCGCCATCGGCCTCCGCCAGAAGCCCGCGCTGGATCACCGGGCGGCCGGCGCGCAGGGTCGCGGGAAGGTCGAGGCCGCCGATCAGCCGGTCGTCGGCGATGCCCGGCGGCATCCGGCGGATCGGCCCGGCGAAGAGGTTGCGCAGATGGTCGAGCCAAAGGTCGCGCACCGGCCCGGCGCGGGCGCGCAGCACGATCCCGCCGAGGCCGTGCGGATCGGCGGCGAACAGGGCGGCGGCGCGCAGCGCGTCGTTCCAGACCCCGGCCGGATCCTCGGGCTCCGGGGCCATTACGGGGCTCAGCGCTTGAACATCGGGTGCTCGACCCGGTCGCCGGCGCGGATGCCGAGCTTGGCGGCGGTGCCGGCATTGAGTTCGAGCACGGCCAGAACCGGTTCGCCGGACGAGATCACCTTGGTCGAGAGCGGCTCGGTGTCGGCGGCGATCCGGGCGATCGAGCCGTCGGAGCGGATGAACACCATGTCGAGGGAGAGGTAGGTGTTCTTCATCCACATGGTGGCCGGCGCCGGCCGCTCGAAGTCGAACAGCATGCCGTGGTCGGCGGCCATGGAGCGGCGATACATCAGCCCCTTGGCGCGCTGCGCGTCGGTGCGCATCACCTCGACCTGGAAGGCGTGGCGGCCGTTCTTGGCGACGATGGCGAGCGGCTCGGTCGCGGCCTGGGCGGCGGGTGCCACGTCCTGGGCGCGGCCCGGCAGCGGCTGGGTCACCGCCAGCGCGGCGAGACAGGCGGCGAGTAGGAGCTTGGACGCGGATCGAAACACGGGCACGCGGATCACCGTCAATGGGAGGCCGGAAGCGCCCCGTCGACGAGGCGGACTTCCGCCGCCATAGCACCCTTCGAGCCGTCGCCGTAGCGCACCAGCACTTGCTCGCCGGGCTTCAACTCGGCGATGCCGTAGCGGCGCAGGGTCTCCATGTGGACGAAGATGTCCGGCGTGCCGTCGCCGCGGCTGAGGAAGCCGAAGCCGCGCAGGCGGTTGAACCACTTTACCACCGCGACCTCCAGGCCGCTCGTGGGCGTGACGACCTCATGCGTGCGCGCCATCGGCAGCTCGGAGGGGTGGAGCGCGGTGGACTGATCCAGCGAGACTACCCGGAAGGCCTGCCAGCCGCGGGCGCGCTGCACCGCCTCGACCACGATCCGCGCGCCCTCGCTGGCAGCCTGGTGGCCATCCCGCCGCAGGCAGGTGATGTGCAGCAGCACGTCCGCCGAGCCGTCATCCGGCACGATGAAGCCAAACCCCTTCGAGACGTCGAACCACTTGATGCGCCCGGCGATCTCCACGAGTTCGGCCGGACGCTCCTCCTCGCTTTCCCGCTCTGTCGCGCGGTGCCGCATGTCCGGCGTGCGAAGCTCGACGGAACTCAATTCGTGATCGTTCGACATGTAAGCAACCCGTGCCGAATCGCGCGGCGCAATCCCGGAGCTACGTTAACAAAGTCAGATTACGCGGAAAGCCCGTTTGGCCGGCAACGGGACACTTCAAATGATCATTTTTCGCAGGCATGGCGACAATGCCGCATCTGGCCAGAGCCTGCCCGCGATCCCGGCTGATCAGTCCTGATCACGATCCGCCTCGGGAGAGCGTGACAGGACAAAGGGTTAAGGTCGCCCCCGCCCGCGCTCACGGGCGCGCGACCCCTCTTGCGCTCGATCCGAAGTGTCGCAGGGCTGCCTGCCCGGCAGGCAGCGGCTTACGCGCGCACCCTTCGCCCGGACCCGCGAACGATGGTAGGCCGCGGCCATGTCTGCCTCCCCTTCGTCCACGCCGCCCCGCCCGAGGCGGCGGATCGATGCCGTCGATCTGGCCCGCGGCGCGGCGCTTGCGGCGATGGCGGCCTATCATGGGCTTTGGGATCTCGGGTTCCTGCAGCTCACGCCCCAGAACTACGCGCTGACGCCGCCGGGGCGGCTGGCGGCCCACGGCATTGCCGGCTCGTTCCTGCTGTTGGTCGGCGTCGGCCTCGTGCTTGCCAACGGCGACGGCGTGCGCTGGCGGCTCTTCGCCCTGCGTCTCGCTCGCATCGGCGGCGCGGCGCTCCTCATCACGGTGGCAACGCGGCTCGCTTTTCCGCAGAGCTACATCTTCTTCGGCATTCTTCACTGCATCGCCGTCTCCAGCCTGCTGGGACTGCCGTTCGTGTTCTTGCCGGCCTGGGTCGCGGCGCTCACCGCTGTCGGCGTGATGCTGGCCCCGCACGTCGTGTCCCATCCCCTGCTCGACGCTCCGGAATTCTATTTTCTCGGTCTGGGGCGGGGATTGCCGGACAGTAACGACTGGGTGCCGCTGTTTCCCTGGTTCGGGCTGGTGCTGGCCGGGATCGCACTCGCCCGTCTGTTTCGGCCGGTATTGGCCGGCTCGGCGCTCGCCCACTGGCGCGCCAGCAACCCGGTGGCGCGCGGAGCGGCTTTCGCCGGGCGGCACAGCCTCGCCGTCTACCTGATCCACCAGCCGGTGCTGCTCGCCCTGCTGTCCGGCCTCGTGACGCTGACCGGTCCGCATCCGAAGGCCGGGCTCGCGAACTTCCGCAAGGATTACGTCGCGCACTGCACCCGCACCGGCGGCGAGGCGAATGCCTGCCGGATCGCCGCCCGCTGCACCGCCGACACCCTGCGGCAGGAGGGGCTCTGGGGCTCGGGCAAGCTCTATTCGGTCGACGAGCGAGCGAAGGCGCAGAGCCTGTCGCAACGCTGCTACGAGGCCGCGGAGGGGACCGCGGCCCCGCCGTAAGCCACAAGACATGCGAAGCAGGCGCCGCGGGATATGCGGATTGAAGATCGTCGTTTCGCAACCGTGTTCCCGACGTCTCTCTGCCTTTTCGAACGCGGTCGGTCATCGACCGCTCGCGAGGCCCTTTCGATCATTCGCGCGCTGGAGGCGGCAGCCGTCCTCGCAGCCGCGTCGCGATCGCGCTGCCCGACGGCCTCCCGCCGTAACGCGGGCCTCGCGAAATCCGTCGTCGGGTCAAAATTCGGAAAACTTGTCTTCGGAGTGGGCGCGGGGGCGTTTGATTGAATATATGAGCGTCTGAAAAATATTGACTCGGGATTTGTGCCGCTCATCATTGCCGAGTGATTCCGGCGGGATTTAAGATCGCCTTCACTCAAGGTTCCAAAGCTGTTCAGACGCTTCGGCGTCGATTCTCCTCGTGGGCTGCTTTCCGCGCTCCTTCACTGCTGCTGGCAACAGGGGGTGGCCATGTCGTTCGTCATCAGGGTGCTCGCGACCCTCGTCCTGTCGATGGCGCTGCTGATCGCAACCAACAGTCCGTCAGCGGCGATTCAAGAGTGTCGATGGTTCGGCACGAAACCGTTCTGCGACGGCAAATGTCCGAGTGGATGGAGCTACACCGGCAGGCGCGAGGGATGCACGACCGGATCGCGCCGCTATTGCTGCCGTGAAGTGGCCAGGCCGCCGATTTCCGGACCCGTACCCCAGACGTGCCGTTGGTTCGGCACGAGGCCGTTCTGCAACGGCCAGTGCCCCAGTGGCTGGACGTATTCGGGTCAGCGGCAGAGCTGTACGACCGGCTCCCGGCGCTTCTGCTGCTATAGGGGGACGGTGCCTCCGCCGATCAGGCAGGGAGGTGATTTAACCCCGTCGCCGCTACCGTCCCCGGCGAGGTATTGCACGAATAATTGCGAGAATTGCCGGCGCGATGGATTGAGGTGCCGGCAGCGATCCCAGGCCGACGCAGCCTGCCCACTCAGCCAGTCGTTCTTCCAGGCTCCGCAGGCCTGCTTCTGAGGCGCCCGGGCGCTTCAGGCGAGGACCGTGATTTCGGTCGGCAGCGGCTTTGCAGCGTTTCAGCCCCGTCTGCCGTCCACCCGCATCAGGCGGGCGGCGCGCCGAGATCGAGACGTCGAGAAGACGCTCGCCGGGCTCGCCGTCCGTTCCATCGCTCTCGGTCGGATCTCGAGGGATCTCAGTCCTTGGCACGTTCCACGTAGGAGCCGTCGGCCGTCATGATGACGACGCGGGTGCCGGTGGTGATGTGCGGCGGCACCGAGGTCTTCACGCCGTTCGAGAGGATCGCCGGCTTGTAGGACGAAGAGGCGGTCTGGCCCTTGGTGACCGGCTCGGTCTCGACGATTTCCAGGGTCACGCGCTGCGGCAGCTCGATGGTCAGCGGCACGCCGTTATGGGTCGAGAGCGTCACCACCATGCCCTCCTGCAGGTAGGGGGCGGCGTCGCCGACCACGTCCGCGGGAACGGCGAGCTGCTCGTAGTTCTCGGGGTTCATGAAGTGAAACCCTTCGCCGTCCTGGTACAGGAAGGTGTGGTCGCGATCCTCGACGAAGGCGCGCTCGACCTGCTCGGTGGTGCGGTAGCGCTCCGAGATCTTCACGCCGTCGGTGATGCGGCGCATGTCGAGCTGCGTCACCGGCGTGCCCTTGCCGGGGTGGATGTTCTCAGCCGTCAGGATGACGTAGAGCTTGCCGTCCTTATCGACGACGTTGCCCTTGCGAAGGGTACTGGCAATCACTTTCACGAGCGTGGACCTTGGC
>JAGTAM010000140.1 GCA_023422485.1 Pseudomonadota bacterium
GCGCGCCGCGTCTTCTACGCGAGACGCATCCGCGGGTCACCGAGATCTTCGATGCGGGGGGTGTCCTGCGCCCGGCGCAATGGCCGAATCCCGGTCCTGATCCTGGGCCGAACACCGGGTGGACGACGGTGGCCGGCGCCGCGGCCGGCGGCCTGGACCTCACCCTGAGGGACGTGCCGGGCCTGCCCAACCTGTCGCAGGAGCGCGACCTGTGGGTGGAGGGCTTCTGGCGCTGGGACTGGCTACTGGAGACGATCCACGTCGCGCAGGTCGATCAGCGCCGCCGCCGGCTCGAACTGGATGGTCCGCCCTACGAGGGCATCCGAGAGGATGCGCGGATGCGGGTGGTCCACGCGCTGGGCGCCCTCGACGAGGCCGGCGAATGGTGGCGCGAGAGCGAGAGCGGCCTGCTTCTCGCTTGGCCCGCTCACGGCGCGGCCGAACTGGAGGCGAGCCTCGCGGAGACGCTGATCCGGGCGGAGGGCGCCCGGCACCTGCGCATCGAGAGTCTCAGGCTGGAGCGCGCCCGCGGTGACCTGTTCGTCGCGCGAGGGGGGGAGGATATCGAGATCCGGGCGAGCGCGCTGGCCTGGGCGGCGGGCCGCGCGGCGGTGTTCGAAGGCGTCGCCGGGGGCGGCGTCGCCGACAGCGCCATTCACGACATCGGCGCGAGCGCGGTCCGCCTCGTCGGCGGCGACCGCGCCTCCTTGCGGCCGGGCGGTCTGTTCGTGCGCGATTCCCGCTTCACCCGCTTCTCGCGGCTGAGCCGGACCCAGAGTTCGGCGATCGAACTCGATGGCGTCGGCGCGGAGGCGAGCGGGAACCTCATCACCGACGCGGTCGGCTACGCGGTCTACCTGCGCGGCAATGATCACGTCGTCCGCCGCAACGAGGTCGCCCGCCTCATCCACGGCCTGAGCGATACCGGTGCGATCTATGCCGGCCGCGATTTCACCGCGCGCGGCTCGATCATCGAGGACAACTACGTCCACGACATCCGCACCGTAGCGGGTATGGAGGTGAAGGGCGTCTACCTCGACGACATGGCGAGCGGCTTCACCATCCGGCGCAACCTGTTCGTCGATGTCCAGCAGCCGGTCTTCATCGGCGGCGGCAGCGACAACATCGTCACGCGCAACGTGTTCGTCGCATCAAGCCCGATCGTGGCCCTCGATGCGCGGGGCCTCACCTGGATGAAGCCGGCGCTGAACGAGCCCGATTCGGAGTTCCGCGCCGCGTTTGCCGCGATGCCGCTCGAATCGCCGCCCTGGCGGATGCGCTATCCGAGGCTTGCCCAGGCGCTCTCCGACGCGCCGGGCGTCGCCCGCAACAACCAGATCGTCGACAACGTCGCCATCGCAAGCGACGGGCTCGCCCTCACCGACATGGCCGATGCGAGCCGGCAGATCATCCTGTTCAACACCCGCCTCGACGGTTCGCCCCCGCCATCCGGTGACCTCGATGCGCTGGTCCGCTTCGCCGCCGGACGCGGCGTGACGCTCGGGCTCGATCCGCGGGCTCTGCGGCGCGACGGGTTGCCGGCCTCACCGTTCACGGATGCGCGCCGCTGATAGGCTTCTGCGCGAATGCCTCACACCGTTTCCGGTTGATCGGCTCAGTTCGGCGATCCGTCGTTCCGAGGCGAAGGCGAGATGAGACGATACCGAGTCGGGCGGTCGAAAGGGAGGCTCAAGCCACCTTGGACGGCGCCTCGGTGAGAATGGAAAACTCGTTGACGATGGCTTCGTGCACCTGCTTCAGCCAGTCCTCGGCGATGCGTGCGCGCTCCTCGGCGGCCTCCGCCCGCTCCTCCGCCGCGCGGATGCGCTGCTCGGCCTGGGCCTGCACGGTGGCCGCCTTGGTCTCGGCGGTCCGGACCCGCTCGCTGGCGAGCTTGATGTCTTCGCGAACGCGCTCCAGCAGCTCGTGCACCCGCTGCTCCTGCTCCTGGGCCTGCGCTTCGACCTCGCGGGTTCGATGAGCGGCCGCCCGCACACGATCGATCAGGTTGGCCCAATCCTGCGAGGACGAGGGCGCCGCGGCCGGGATGGACATGCCCGCATCGGCATCCGTCTGAACGAGGCGCAGAATGCTCGTCAGGCTATCGGCCGGCTTTGACAGATCTTGAGATACGATAGACATATTTTGAGACTCGGAGCGATCAAAATCAAGCGGACGCTCCCAGCGCATCTTCTTGATAATATCCATTTTGAAAAGCTTCCAGCGAGACATGGAGGCGCAGCGGATACATGCGGGCTAGGTATGATCCGCATCAACACAATCGTTCAGGTTATTCAGCCGAAGCAAGTCAATTTTTTAAGGATAAAATAGCCACGTTTGCCTTACAGAACGATGTTGTAAAAATATCACAAATCTGATCTATGCTTGTTTTGCCTAATCAGCAGATCCTATTTCAACACTTCGAATATCAGCGTGCAAATTCGTCTCAGCGCGAGGTTAGCAACCCTCTCTCTATTGGTACAAGGCCCGCCGCCTCAACTATCTGAGCCCTCAATCTCAAATTTTTCGAGCCGGCTAATTTGATCGCCGATTGAACATCGCTTCTTCGCCCATCCGGTGGCGACCGGGTTTGTGTCCCGCAGGCGGCCTCCGCATCGTTATCAGGCGCAGCCCGCAAGGAACGGTTCGAGGGCTTCGATATAGCCCGTCACGGCCGCTTCCGCCGTGAAATGCGGGAGGGCGCGCTCCGCCGCGTGCCGCAGCCCCTGGCGGCGGCTCCGGTCATCGAGGAGTTTCACGGTCGCCGCGATCCAATCCGCCACGATCATCGGCCGCACCTCGCCGCAGCCATGGGCTTCAAGCAGGCCGCGGGCCGCGCCGGAATGGGGCGAGGCCAGCACCGGAGTGCCGCTCTGGAGCGCCTCCTGCACCACGATCCCCCACACGTCGCCGCGGCTGGGAAACAGGAAAAGCCGGGCTGAGGCGTAGACCTCGGGCAACGCCTCCTGGCCGAGGAACCCGTCGAACCGGGCGCAGAGGCCGGCCTGGGCGAAACGCGCCTCCATCTCGGCCCGCAGCGGCCCGTCGCCCGCCACCCGGACCGACAGAGGCCGGCCGCGCTCGCGGCAGCCGAGCACCACGTCGGTGAAGAAGCGGGCGCCCTTCACCTCCTCGTTCAGCATGCCGCAGAACAGGAGGTCGTAGGGCCGCGCAGAATCCGGCGGCGGCGGGGCGGACGGCGTCCAGGCCGGAAAGAGCGGGCTGAGGATGAAGCGCTCGGGCGGCAGCCCATAGCGGGCGAGCACGGCACCGCTGCCCGCGCTCGGCCCGATTCCGCCGGCGGCTCCGGAAACGATGGCGCGGCGCAGCCAGCGATGCGGGGCAGAACGCTGGCCGGGATCGGTCTCGGGCACGCCGTCGGTGCGGATCACGGTCGGGATGCGCCGCAGGCGCGCGGCACCGGCCGCCAACAGCATGGTCGGCGAGAAATCGTTGAGGACGAGGGCCGCCGGCCGGAGCGCGGCGAGCCGCGGCACCACTGCCGGGTTGACGTAGAGGTTACGGATCGAGGAGCGGTGCCAGCGCAGGCCCGGCAACACCGCGTGCCGGTAGTGGCGCGGCGGCGGCATCACCCATTGCCGCGCACGCTCGCGCGGCGTGCAGGATAAGACATGCAGGGCCCGACCGTCACGGTCGGCCAGACGTTCCGCCAGACTCTCGTAGAGCACATGGGTGTAGGGCGCGAGCGCCCCGGTCACGACGACGACCGGGGGCGGACCGGGCGCATCGGAGACGATGTCGGACGGCCTGGCACCGGCTCGCATGGGCGGGGACCTCGGGTCGGGCACTGTGGGCGTAAAGGGTCCGGCGCCGGTCACCAGCGATAGCTCCGACATCGTCTCAAGCCGTTCCTGCCGCTCTTCGCCGTGCCGGCCCCGTCGCCCGCCATCCCTTCGTGCGCCCACCCATCAGGGCTTCGAAATGCGAGACGGGCCAATGCGGCTCGACCACGTGCCGAGGCAGCATGGGAAGATCGGCGGCACCGAGCGCCCGGCCGCGCCGGGTGGTGAAGAACGTCCGGTACCCGCTCTCCAGCGCCAGGGCGGGATCGAGCGCCGGATCGAAATCATGGCCGGCCACGCCCCAGGGGCAAGCGAAATGGCGGATCTCCCGGCCGGTGAGGGCGGCAAGCTCACGCCGCGAGCGAGCGATCTCGTCGGCCACCCGATCGCGGCCGAGCCGGCTCAGGCGGTGATGGGTGGCGGTGTGCGATCCGATGTCGAGGCCGTCGGCGCACCAGGCCGCCACCTCGGCCCGGTTCATGTAGAGGCGTCCGCTCGGGGCCAGGGACGTCACCCGATCGAGACCGGGCGGGGTCGAGGGCGGCGCATCGATCCAGTCGCTGACGAGGAAGACGATACCGGGAACGCCCAGGGCTTTCAGAACCGGCCGCGCCACCTCGAAGGTGTCGGCGTAGCCGTCATCGAAGGTGATCAGGAAGGCGCGCTCACCGGCCGGCCATCCTGCGGCGAGACGGTCGGCTGCGCTGTCGGCATCGATGAAATCGCCGTGCCGGCCGAGATGGCGCAGTTGCGCGGCGAAGTGATCCTGCCGATCTTCCGGCACCTGATGGTAGCACAGGGTGTAGAGGCCGGCCTCGGCATGGGCCAGGGATGTGAACAGGGCCGTACCGCGCAGGGCGAGCGCACGGAGAGCCGGCACCCGGCGCACCCTCGTCTTGACCCAGTGCCTCATCCCTGCCCCGTCCTCCTAAAGCAGGCGCCTATCACGAAAATGTTCTGATGGCATCTGTATAAGTTATCATCAAATACCGTGGTTAATCTGCCCACTAGGTTTCATTATTGATAAGGGCAGCATGGCTCGTCGCTTGCTCCGCAGCAGAGGGCAGGCCATGGATCGTCCCGATCTGGGATATTCCGGCACGCGAGGGGCATCAGGGTGGGGCAGGCGACGGTCGTCGATATGACGGACGATCCCGAATGGGACGCGGCGGTCTGGCAGCAGCCGAGTGCCAACATCTACGCGTCGCGCCGTTGGGGCGAGTACAAGCGGCTCATCGGCTGGGACGTGCGGCGGATCTCGATCCGCGCCGGCGACGGGCAGGCGCTCGCCTACGCGCAGGTGCAGCGCCGCCGCCGCGCGCTCGGCCACATCGTGCTGGCACAGGGCTGCCCGATCCTGACGCCGTTGGGAGAGAGGCGGGCGGACACCGTGTTCCGCGCGCTCCTCGATCATCTCGAACTCGGCCGCTTCGATCTGCTCGGCGTGAACTATCAGCAGTTCCAGTCGCAGGCCGCGGTGCTGGCCCTGCTCAGCCACGGATTTGCGCCGGTCGTGACCACGCGGACGCATACGCTCGAACTCGATCTCACCCGAGACCTGGATCAGATCCGCGCCCGCATGCAGGGCCGCTGGCGCGACGAGCTCAGGACCGCCGAAAGCAATCCCGACCTCGTGACCCTGTATCCGACAGGCCCTGCGGAGCGTCTGTCCGCCTTCGAGACCTTCAGCCGCCTCTATGCCGCCCTGAAACGGCGCAAGGGCTTCCGCAACAGCCTCGACACCCAGGCCTTCCGCGATCTGGCCGGCAACGACCCGAGCCTTCTCTTTCTCGAGATGCGCGAGCGGAATGAACCGATCCTGGTGCGGATCGTCCACCGGACGGCAAATCGCTGGACGGATTTCTACCTCGCCTCCAACGAGCGGGCCAAGGCGACCGGGGCCGGCCGCCTCGCGCTGTGGCGCCTGATCGAGCGGGCCCGGCGCGAGGGCGCTTCGATGCTCGACCTCGGCGGCATCGACCCGGCCGGCAATCCGGGCGTCTACGAGTTCAAGCGTGGGGTCAGCCGCAACGTCGTCGCCGCCAACCCGCTCTGGCTCTACAGCCGGACCCGGCTGGTGCGCCGCGCCGCGACAGCCGTCCTGGCCACGCGATGACGGGGCCAGGATCAGGAGATCGGCGATGACCGACGCCCCGACCGCCTTCTCCCGGCCCACCGGCTTCATCCGGCGTGCCGTCGGCCTCGTCCGGCGCCCGCCGGCCGCGCTCGTCGCTCTGGCCGACCAGGGCGTCGTCAGCGGTTTCGGCTTCCTCAGCGGCATCGCCGCCGCCCGGCTGCTCGGGATCGCCGAGTTCGGGCATTTCGCGATGATCCTGATCGTGCTCGGCTTCGCTCAGGCCCTGCACAACGCCCTCATCACCGCGCCGTTGATGACGCTCGTCGGCGCCCGCAGCGGCGTCTCGACGGCCTACGGCGCGACCATCCTCGCGGGCGCCTTCCTGCTCTGCCTGCCCGGCGCCGTCTTCGTGGTGGCCGCCCTTCTGATCGCCGGGATGTCGGGCGAGACGCTTCTCGCGGCCTGCGCCCTGATGGTGGCGCAGAACCTCCAGTTCACCCTGCGCCGTCTGCTGTTTGCCAAGGGCCGGGGCGTGCAGGCCCTGATCATGGATTCGACCCGCGCCGCGAGCTTCCCCCTCGTCGCCCTGCTGATCTGGCTGGAGCACGAGGCTCTCGGCGGCAACGGCTTCGTCTGGCTGCTTGCCGCGACATCGTTCGCCACCTGCCTGCCCTTCATCGTCTCGTTCGGACGGCCGATCCTGCGCCGGCCCGGCTGCGTCCAGGCCGGCGCGATCACCCGGCGCCACATCCCCCTCGCGCGCGGGCTCCTGCCCATCGGCTTCGTCACCTTCGTGCAGGAGCAGCTCATCTGGCTGATGGCCGGCTCGACCCTCGGCCTCGAGGAACTCGGCGGCCTGCGGGCGGCGCAATACCTCGTCGGAACGGTCCTCCTCCTGCTTGCCGCCACGGAGAACGTGCTGCCGGTGGCCGCGTCGCGCGCCCATGCGGAGGGCGGGGAGGCAGCCCTTCGGTCGTACCTGCTGCGCACGGGCGTGAAGCTCGGCGTGCCGATCGTCGCGATTTTGGCCCTTCTCGCCCTTCCCGGCGAGATGTGGCTGCGGCTGATCTTCGGGGCGGAGTACGCGGGCTACGCGACCTGTCTGCGCATCCTCTCGGTCAGCGTCGTGATCGTCCTGGCCCGGGACCTCGCCGCGAACTACTTCCGCGCAAAGCAGAACACCCGGGTGCTGTTCGAATCGCTGTGCGTGAGCATGGTCGTATCGCTCGCCGTTGTGGTCCCGCTGATGCGTGCCGGCGGCGTCAGCGGCGCGGCGGCGGCGGTGGGAGCCGGGCACTTGGCCTCCCTCATCTACCTCGTGCTCGCGGCGCGGCGGCCCTCGGGCTCGGCTCGCCCCGCGCTCGGCCGCTCGGGGCGCTCGCCCCGGCTTCCGACCCGTTCCTGAGCCAATACGGCCGCTGTGGCCGTCCTCTCGGTCACCCGAACCGGGCTCGGACAGGCCCGCGACGACGGATGGCCGCCTGTACGCGACGCGACAAAACCCTTACGCTGCATTCATGTTTGATGAGCGTTCCCGGGCCGACCCGCACCTGATGCGGACTGCCGAGCTCATGGCCGAAGCCAGCTCTCTCGAAGACGTCGTGTCCATCCTTGAGCGGACGGGCCGTCGAATCGCGGGCTCCGACGGGATTGCCGTCGTGCTGCGCGAGAATGACGTCTGCGCCTACGTCGCCGAGGACGCGATCGAGCCGCTGTGGAAGGGATCCCGCTTCCCGCTCGATGCCTGCATCTCGGGCTGGGCGATGCAGAACCGGGAGACGGTCGTCGTTCCAGATATCGGCACCGATCCTCGCATCCCGGCCAGCGCCTACGCCTACAAGGCGATCCGAAGCCTCGTGATCGTTCCGATCGGCGCACCCGAGCCGGTGGCCGCGCTCGGTGCCTATTGGTGTGCCATGGTCTGGCTCGACGCCGCCACGGTGTCGCGCCTCGAAACCCTGGCCTGTCAGGCCACCGCCGCCATCGCCCGATTGCAGGGGAAGCGCAGCACCGAACCGGCCGCCCCCTGACCGGCGGCCGGCGCCGAGGGTGCGGGCACGGTCCGGACACCGATTCATCGTGACCGACGGTGCAGCCACGGCTATGCAGCGTTGATCGAGAGGATGCTGGGGGGCAGGCATGCCGGTTTTCGTGCTCAAGGGCGCCCACCGCGCGGCCGACGGCCAGATCGGGCCGCCGCTGTTCGAGGAGGCGATCACGGCCGACAATCCGGCCGACGCCGTCCGCCTCGCCAACGCGCAGGACCTCTCGACCAAGGATGAGCGGGCGAACGCCCTGTGGCTCGTCGATGCGCAGGGCGTCCTGCACTGGTCCCTGCGGCGCGCGGACTTGGATTGAGCGGAAGAAGGCCGCTGCGCGCGTTGATCGCCGCGGCCTGCCGCGAAGAGCGGGGGAAAACCTGCCCCGCTCGGGCTGAATTGGTCTTTGCCGGCGCTTTCGTGCTAAGTCCGGAGGCAGGAATCCTCGACGGTCCCGCTCGGGGTTCTTTTGCCGTCCCACGCCCGATCCTGTCCGCGTCGGGACGCCGCGCGCCGCCGCCGGGATTTCATGCGGCGCGAGTTCTCGTCGAAAGATTTTTCATGAGCGACGACATCGACGCCAAGACCCGCGCCGCGGAGCGCGCCGAGCGGGCCGAGCGCATGGCCCGCGAGGGACAGCAGGCGATGGCCGAGCATCTGGCCGCAGTCAAAGCCGTGGACGAGCGCACCGTGCGCCTGCGGGCGCTGCGGCTCGCCAAGGAAGCCGAGGAGGCCGCGGAGCGGGCCGCCAACCCGCCCGCGCCCAAGCGCGGCCGCAAGAAGGCGACGGCCTGAGCCCCATGGCGATCGACCGCACCCGCCGCCCGAGCGATCCGCGCCAAGCCGCCGAGGCCGCCTTCCGCGCCGTGACGCGCAAGGCTCCCGAGGCCGTGCCGGAGGCCCCCAGGGCGCCGGTGATCCCCGGCACGCGCGAGACCGTGTCGCTGCGCATCGACCGGGCCGTGCTGGAGCACTTCCAGAAGGACGGCCCCGGCTGGCAGGACCGCATCAACGCCGCCCTCAAGGCCGCCGCCGGATTGTGAGGCGGGCTCCGTGAAGGCGCGGCTCGGCCGGATGGTCGCGCTCGCCCCGCCGGCCCGTCCGGGTAAGGCGCCGTGAGCGGC
>JAGTAM010000683.1 GCA_023422485.1 Pseudomonadota bacterium
ACCCGCTTCGAGCAGGAGGTGCCTGAAATCGTCCGCAAGATGCTCTCCGCCTCCCGCCGGCGCGGCGAGGACGATGCCGAATTCGAAGCGCTCACCAGGGAGATGATCCTGACGGCGCCCTGCTACACGATCCGGGGAGGGACGACCGAAATCCTCCGCGGCATCATTGCCCGGGACCTCGGCCTCCGATGAGCGATCTCGCCCTCCTGGAAGAAAGCGCCGACCGCTTCTTCGCCGACACCTTCGGTCCGGCGGTCGCCGCCGATGGTCTCGATCCCGCCGGCCTCGCCCGGATCTGGCCAGAGATCGACGCGATGGGATTCCCGCTCGCGGCCGTGCCCGAGGAACTCGGTGGTGCCGGCATGACGCGGGCCGATGCGAGCGTCGTGGCCCGCATCGCGGCGGCCCATCTCGCGCCCGTGCCACTCGCCGAGACGATGCTGGCCGCCTGGCTCCTGGCCGATGCCGGCGCGACGCCCGTCGGCGGCATCGCGACCGTGGAGGCCGGCCTGGAAGGCCCCTCGCTCGAGCTCACGGCTGCGGGCGAAGGCTACGCCGCCTCGGGAATTCTGCGCGACGTGCCCTGGGGACGCGAGGCCCAGACCCTGGTCGCGGTGGCGCGGCTCGGGGAGGCTGCCGCGCTGGTGCGCCTCTCCGCCGCCGACCTCGGCTGGCAGGACCGCGCCAACATCGCCGCCGAGCCGCGTGCCTCCGTCACCCTGGCGGCCCAGGCTCTTCCCCGTGATGCGGTTCTTCCGCTGCCGGAAGGCTACGACGCCCGCCGGCCGGCGCTCATGCTGGCGGCGTTGCGCGCGACGCAGCTCGCCGGGGCCATGCAGCGGGTCCTGGCGCTCGCGATCGACTACGCCAATACGCGCGTCCAGTTCGGGCGGCCCATCGGGCGCTTCCAGGCGGTGCAGTACCTCCTGTCGGAAGCGGCCGGGCACGTTGCGGCGGCCTCCGCGGCGGCGGACGGCGCTGCGAGCCATCTCGACGATCCGGATACGGACGCGCTGGAACTCGCGACCGCGGCCGCGAAGTCGCGGGCGGGTGAGGCTGCGACGCGTGTTGCCGCCATTGCCCACCAGGTCTTCGGAGCCATCGGCTTCACCCGCGAGCACGAGCTTCACCTCGCGACGCGGCGCATGTGGGCCTGGCGCGAGGAGGCCGGCGACGAGGTGTTCTGGAACGAGCGTCTCGGCGCGATCGCCCGCGGGGCCGGCGGTGTCCGGCTCTGGGAGCGTCTGACGGCCCTCTGAGCAAGCAATACGGACATTCGGGAGGAGATTCGATGAGCCTGGCACAGCAGCATTCCGCCGCGCAGCCGCCCGAGGGAGCGGCCGCGCCGCTGCTCTTCACGCCCCTGCAACTGCGGGGCCTGACGCTGAAGAACCGGGTGATGCTGTCGCCGATGGCGATCTACGGGGCCAAGGACGGCTTCACGAGCGACCTCCACCTCGTCCACTACGGACGCTTCGCGCTCGGCGGCGTCGGGCTCATCTTCGTCGAGAACACGGCCGTAACGGAGGAGGGGCGCATCACCCATGGCTGCCCCGGCCTCTGGCGGGATGAGCAGGCGGAGAACCTGAAGCGCATCACGGCCTTTGCGCATGAATGCGGCGCGGCGGTCGGCATCCAGCTCAGCCATTGCGGCCGCAAGGGCTCGTCGCAGCGGCCCTGGCATGGCGGCATGCCGCTCGGCGAAGCCGACCTCGCCGCCCGCGAGGAGCTCTCCTGGCCGATCCGAGCCTCCTCGTCCGAGCCGTTCGATTCCGGTTGGCCGTCCCCCAAGGAACTGACCGTCGCGGAGATCGACGAGCTGGTCGAGGATTATCGCCGCGCCACGATCCGGGCGCGCGACGCCGGGTTCGACGTCGTGGAGATGCACTGCGCCCACGGCTACCTGCTGCACTCCTTCCTGTCGCCGCTCGCCAATACCCGGACCGACGATTACGGCGGCTCCCTCGAGAACCGCATGCGGCTGCCGCTGCGCATCGCCGCCGCCATGCGGGCGGAATGGCCCGAGGATCGTCCGATCTTCACGCGCATCTCGTCCGTGGACGGCATCAATGTGGGCTGGTCGATCGACGACTCGGTCGCCTTCGCCCGTGAGCTCAAGGCGGTCGGCGTCGACGTGATCGACTGCTCCTCGGGCGGCATGAAGCTGCCGCGCGGCCAGTCGCTCGTCTCCCGCACGCGCGGCTTCCAGGTGCCCTTCGCCGGCCGCATCCGGCGCGAGGTCGAGATCCCTACCGTGGCGGTCGGGCTGATCCGCGACGCGGAATATGCCGAATCCGTTCTCGCCGAGGGCGATGCCGACCTGATCGCGATCGGCCGCGAGGCGCTGTTCAACCCCAACTGGGCGGTCGGCGCGGCGCTGGAGCTGAAGGGCGGCAGCGGCTGGGAAGACTGGCAGGAGCGCTACGGCTGGTGGCTGGAGCGGCGCTCGATCCAGCAGGGCGACGTGTTCGGCCGCAAGGCCGGCTGACGCGCCTGCGCCGCGATGAGCTCCTACGAGCAGATCACGTACGGCGTCGCCGAGCGGGTCGCGACGGTCACGCTGAACCGCCCCGAGCGGATGAACGCCTGGACGGCCGTGATGGCCCGGGAGGTGCAGGATGCCGTCGAGGCGGCCGGCGCCGACCCGGAGATCCGGGCCATCGTCATCACGGGGGCAGGGCGCGGCTTCTGCGCGGGAGCGGACGTCTCCGCCATCAATGCCGGCAAACCGCCGGCACTCGTGCCTGACCGCGGCAGCGGCGACGACGACCAGCGCTACAGCTATTTGCGCACCTCGCCGAAGCCGATCATCGCGGCAATCAACGGCGCGGTGGCGGGCGTGGGCCTCTGCATCGCGCTCTATTGCGACATCCGCTTCATCGCGGCCGGCGCCAAGGTCACGACAGCCTTCGCGCGTCGGGGCCTCGTGGCGGAGCACGGCATCGCCTGGCTCCTTCCGCGCCTCATCGGGCCGATGAATGCGGCCGATCTGCTCATGACCGCCCGCGTGGTCCAGGCAGAGGAGGCGGACCGGCTGGGGCTCGCCCGCCTGCTGCCTGCGGAGGACTTCTCGGCTGCGGTGCATCGCTATGCGGCCGAACTCGCAAACCTCTCCTCGCCGCGCGCCGTCGGCATCATCAAGCGCCAGCTGCGCGAGGCCTGGAGCCAGCGCTTCGGCGAAGCCGTCCAGACGGCCGAGGCCGAGATCGAGCTATGCCGTGGCACGGAGGATTTCCGTGAGGGCGTCGCGCATTTCCTCGAGAAGCGCCCGCCCGCCTTCACGGGCCGCTGATCCAGCATCTGACCAGGCGGCGGATCCCGCATGAGCGCCCCCGCCTGATGTGGAAACAAGGAACACTTTCATGAGCGACGTCCTCGTCAGCACCTCCGGTTACGTCGGCATCGCCGAGATGAACCGGCCGCCGGACAACTTCTTCGACAAGGAGCTGATCGGGGCTCTCGCCGA
>JAGTAM010000698.1 GCA_023422485.1 Pseudomonadota bacterium
GTGCGCATGTAGACGACCTCGTCCTTGGTGAAGAGGTCGCCCGCCTCCACCAGCTCGACGCCGAGTTTGTCCGCCAGGAACGAGTGCTCGTAGAAGGCCGAGTTGTAGCGGCCCGGCGTCAGCAGCACCACGGTCGGGTCCCGCGTGGCGGAGGCGGGCGCGAGGCTGCGCAGGGTCGCGAGCAGGGCGTCGGGATAATTCTCGACCGGCGCGACGCGGTGGCGGGAGAACAGCTCGGGGAAGAGCCGCATCATCACCTCGCGGTTCTCCAGCATGTAGGAGACGCCGGACGGGGTCCGGGCGTTGTCCTCCAGCACGAAGAAGTCCTTCTCGCCCGTCCGCACGATGTCGATGCCGGCAATGTGGACGTAGAGGTCGTGCGGCACGTCGAAGGCCCGCATCTCCATGCGGTAATGCGGGTTGCGGTAGACGAGGTCGGGCGGGATGATCCCGGCCTTGATGCACTCCTCGGCACCGTAGATGTCGTTGATGAAGGCGTTCAGCGCGGTCACCCGCTGCTTGAGGCCGCGCTCCAGGAAATCCCATTCGGGCTTCGTCAGCACCCGCGGGATGATGTCGAACGGGATGAGCCGCTCGGTCGATTCGTTGGCGCCGTAGACGGCGAAGGTGATGCCGATGCGCCGGAACAGCATCTCGGCCTGGCTGCGGCGGGTGTTGAAATGCTCTGGCGGCGTCTTGTCGAGCCAAGCCTTGAGGATGTCGTAGGCCTCACGGACGGCGGCCTGTTCCGGCTGCCCTGATCCGCCTCCGTTCATCTCGTCGAACGCCGTGAGCGCCATCCGCGCGGTTCCCCCTGATGTCTCGTCTCGCCGGAGCAAGAGGCAGGCCACCCGGACGGCCGCCGGCACGCTCGCTCCCGTGCACCCTCAACTTGCCGTGGCACCCTACCGCCCGCAGCGGCGCCCGCGCCCCATGCTGTGATCGGTTTGCCGGACAACCTGTCGGAGATGTAGCGGAGGCGTGGCGCGTGCCCATCCCTGGCCGACAGGCTGGCAGCGCCGGACGATGCCCATCGAGGAGGCATCGAAGACGGCTCAGATCAACTTGAGCCCTTTGAGGCTCGCATGCCCGTCGCGGCCGAGGATGACGTGGTCGTGCACCACGATGCCCAGCGGATCGAGCACCGAGACGATCTCCCGCGTCATGCGGATGTCGGCGCCGGACGGCGTCGGGTCGCCGGAAGGATGATTGTGCGCCAGGATGATCGCGGTGGCCGAGAGTTCGAGCGCCCGGCGCGCCACCTCGCGGGGATAGACCGGTGTGTGATCGACGGTGCCGCGGCCCTGGACCTCGTCGGCGATCAGGTGGTTGCGCCGATCGAGGAACAGCACCCGGAACTCCTCGCGGCCCGAGAAGGCCATGGTGGCGCGCAGATATTCGAGCAGCGCGCTCCACGAGGAGAGCAGCGGGCGCGCCGCGATGGCGCCCCGCGCCAGCCGTCGCCCCGCGGCCTCGATCAGTTTGAGATCGGCGGCGACGCCTGCGCTGACGCCCTCGACCTCGGCGAGCCGGGCGGGCTCGGCGCTGACGACTTCGGCGAACGAGCCGAACCGGCGGATCAGCGCCTTGGCGAGCGGCTTCACGTCCCGCCGCGGAATCGACCGGAACAGGGCGAGTTCGAGCAACTCGTAATCGGCGAGCGCCTCGGCGCCGGCTTCCGCGAAGCGGGCGCGCAGACGCTCGCGATGGCCGTGATAATGCGGCGTCTCCTCGACGGCGGTCGGGGCCGCCTCGGCGAGGCCCGGCAGGGCGGGCGGTTCGGCCGTCCGGCGGGCCATCGCGCGGCGGGCCGTCAGTCGGCCTGCGTGCCGTGGGGCTCGAGACCGTGAGGCTTGGGCTGGTCGAGCCCCTTGGGCGAGAGCGTGAAGATCTCGAAGCCGTCCTTTGTCACCGCCACCGTGTGCTCGAACTGCGCCGAGAGCGAGCGGTCGCGGGTCACCGCGGTCCAGCCGTCGGAGAGCACCTTCACCGCCGGGCGACCGAGATTGATCATCGGCTCGATGGTGAAGAACTGGCCGGCTTTCAGCGGCACGTCGTAGCTTGGCTCGACGTAGTGCAGGATCGTCGGCGCGTCATGATAGACCCGGCCGAGCCCGTGGCCGCAGAAATCGCGCACCACCGAGCAGCGCTCGGCCTCGGCATAGGTCTGGATCGCGCGGCCGATATCGTTGGTGGAGCCGCCGGGCCGCACCGCGCGGATGCCGCGCATCAGCGCCTCGTAGGTGATCTCGCACAGGCGCTGCGCCTTGCGCGGCACCTCGCCGATATAGGCCATGCGGCTCGAATCCCCGTGCCAGCCGTCGAGGATCAGGCAGCAATCGAGGTTGACGATGTCGCCCTCGCGCAGGGGCTTGTCGTTCGGGATGCCGTGGCAGACGACGTGGTTGATCGAGGTGCAGATCGACTTGCGGTAGCCACGGTAGAACAGCGAGGCCGGATAGGCGCCGTGGTCCATGCCGAACTCGAAAGCGAGCTTGTCCAGGTGTTCCGTGGTGACGCCGGGCTGGGCAGCCTCGACCAGCAGGTCGAGCGCCTCCGCGGTGAGGCGGCCGGCACGGCGCATGCCCTCGAATCCCTCGGGCCCGTGGATCGGCGGCTCCGGGGCGCGGCGGCCGCCTTCGGCAACGGCTTGCTCTTCACGGCTCATGGGAGATCGGGCGCTTCGGCGGATGGGAGGAGGCGGTCGGCTTCGTCTTACGCCGCGCAAGGGCCTACGCCAACCCGAGCGTGCGCCTTGCCGTTGGCCTCCGTTCAACCACGGGTTCACGACCGGAACAGTGGGCGGAAGAAAAAATCCGGATCCGAAATTGGATCGGATCGACCCATGAACCGGGCTGCACCACCGTGAAGCAAGCCCTGCGATGCCTTCAGGCTGTCTGATGATGCAAGACCAGATTGAAGCCTTCGTCGGCGGCAGGCGGAACGAAGTGACTGGTAAAGAGGTCGAAATCTTCGTCGCTGACGATAAATTCGTGTGTTCCGCTTTTATTACGTCTGCGAAGCCGGGCCTTGCAGACCTCGTCCGAGGCATCGAGGTAATGGAGTCGGTGCGCGCATTCCGCCTCTTCGAAGAGGGTGCGCATCCATGCCCGGCTGCCGCGCGTATTCGCAGGGAAATCGAGCACGACCGACAGGCCAGCCTTCAGCAATTGCACCAAGTGCGGCGCAATGGCGTTTCGCAACCGTGTCGAGTTACGAGCATAGTCGGCCAAGCTGTTCTGCTCCTCCGGATAGAGGCGCGAAAGCCAGTGGTCCTCCTTCACGACGACGGTCTTCGGCAGGCGGCCCAAATCCGTGACGAGCGTCGACTTTCCAGCAGCGATCTTGCCACACAGGAGGTGCAGCGTCGGCATCTCACCAGACATGCATGTAGACCTTGGAAAACGCTAAGCGTCTGAATGTTCACACACGGACAGTCCCGGCCCGACGCATCAGGCCGGGCGGTGAATTCGACCGATCGTCGCGGCCGTGGCGATGTGAACAGGTAAGGTCATGCTCCGATAATGCCGGCGCGCGCGCCATGCGTCCAGAGCTGCTGAGCCAGGTTCAGGATCGCCCCCGAGGCCTCGCCACCGGTGCAGCGGCCGCTCCGGGGAGAACCAGAATGTCGGCGGCGGCGCGAGCCGTCCGTCGGACGGCTGAGACGATCGAGGGTCGACCCTAGGCTTGCGCCCGCGAACGCGCTAGACCACGGCCTCCGTTTTCAGGGACGTGCGATGGCTGACAAGGCGGTTCCCCACTTCCACAATCAGGCCGGCGTGACCGTGATCGCGGTGGGCTCGAAAGAGTTCATGTGCATCGGGGCGCTGCCGCCCTTCGATCACCCGCACGTCTTCCTCGACATGGGCAGCGACAGCGAGATCATCTGCCAGTACTGCTCGACGCTGTTCCGCTACGACCCGCGCCTGAAGGCCGGAACGGCGGAGCCGGCCGAGTGCGTGTGGCACGATGCGGCGCCCCAGGAGGCTCCCAAAGCGGCCTGACGGCGGCGTTGTCCGTGACGGCGCTCTCCATCGCCATCGTCGGCGCCGGGATCGGCGGGCTCACCGCCGCTCTGGCGCTGTCGGCGGCTGGCCATTCCGTCACGCTGATCGAGCGCCGCACCGGCTTCTCCGAAGTCGGCGCCGGGCTCCAGCTCTCGCCGAATGCCAGCGCGGTGCTGATCGGGCTGGGCCTCGGTGCGGCCCTGCGCCGGGCGGGCGACGAGCCGCCGGGCGTCACCGTGCGCGCGCTGGCCTCCGGACGCGTCGTCGGCGGCATCCGCCTCGGGCCGGCCATGCGCGAACACCACGGCGCCCCCTACTACGTGCTCCACCGCGCCGACCTCCAGACGCTCCTGCTCGACGCCGTGCGCGGGCGCCCCGGCATCCGCCTCTGCGTCGGGCGCGAGGTGTCGGAGGTCGAGGAGACGGCGGACGGCGTCGGCCTGACGATGAAGAGCGTCGACGGCGACCGCAGCGAGCGCCTGCGCGCCGACCTCCTCGTCGGAGCCGACGGGGTGCGCTCGGCCCTGCGCCAGCGCTTCGACGCGCGCCCGCTCCGGCTCCATCGGCAGGCGGCGTGGCGGGCGGTGATCCCGCGCGAGGCCGCACCCGAGGCGCTTCAGGGCAACGAGACCGGGCTCTGGCTCGGGCCCAAGCGCCACGTGGTCCATTACCCGATCAACGGCGGCCGGCGGCTCAACGTCGTGGCGATCGTACCCGAGCGCGAGGGCGACGAGGATTGGGGCCGGCTCGGCGATCCGGCGGTGCTGCGCGACCATTTTCCCGATGCGGCCGGCCCGCTGAGCGAGTTGCTGAGCCTGCCCGATACCTGGGTGGTGTGGTCGCTGGTGGACCGCCCGGCCGTGCGGCCGATGGCGCGGGGCCGGATCGCGCTTCTGGGCGATGCCGCCCATCCGGTGCTGCCGTTCCTGGCGCAGGGGGCGGCGCTCGCCATCGAGGACGCGGCGGTGCTGGCGGCCAGCCTATCCGGCGCGGCGGGCGTGCCCGAGGCATTGGCGGCCTACGCCGCGGCACGCCAATCCCG
>JAGTAM010000021.1 GCA_023422485.1 Pseudomonadota bacterium
TGCCGATACAGGCCGCTGATCGGCCGGACAATCATACCGGCGAAGGATGGCAGCACTCGCGACGGCGCGAACCGTACCACCCCCGAGCCACCACCGTGGTGGCCGAGGGGGCAAGCTCTGTCAAGCACCAGACAGAGTTAACTGCGCCTGTGCGCGCCGCGTGCGAAGAAATGACCTCACAACCAACGGACTGCGCTGAAAATCATTCTCATACTGTCAATTGCAAGGCGAGATGCGCAACCGGTCAGATGGAACCCGAACACACTTGAAGTTGTCGAGATCCTCGGGGCGACATGGGTTCATTTGGGTGGAATCTTAAAACGGCCCTCGCGGCTCGCAAGGAATGTCGGCCGCGCAGCACGGCGTCAGGGCGCTGGGATGGCCCGGCTGCCCGGCTTGACCGCGGGGAGGGCGGCCAGCTCCGGCGGAAGGGCGTCGGGAGAATAGGTCGGGATATCGAGGGTCACGAGGGAGACGAGCGGCAATCCGATCTCGCCGCGTCCGCCGGACCGGTCGATCAGGCAGGCTGCGCCGACCACCTCTCCGGCCTCGTCCTTCAGGGAGGCGAGGCATTCGCGGGCCGAGAGCCCGGTCGTCACGATGTCCTCGACGATGACGGCGCGGGCTCCCGCGGGGATCGAGAAGCCGCGGCGCAGGGTGAAGGGGCCGCCCGGATCGCGCTCCACGAAGATCGCCCTGGCGCCGAGATGGCGGGCGGTCTCGTAGCCCGGGATGATGCCGCCGATGGCCGGCGAGACCACGATGTCGATCCGACCGAATTGCCGCGTGATCACCTCCGCCAGCGCCCGGCACAGCCGCTCGGTGCGCGCGGGATCGGAGAAGATCGTCATCTTCTGCAGGAAGGTCGGCGAGCGCAGTCCGGAGCTGAGGATGAAGTGCCCCTGCATCAGGGCGCCCGCGGAACGGAACTCTTCGAGGACTTCTTCCGGTGTCATGCTCATCCGCTCGCCAAGACGCGTTCCGCCGCTTGTTGCAGCGACGGGCACGGGGCGCAAGCCGAGGGCGAACGACCGGGTTCGAGGCTCCGGAGCCGCAGACCCGATTGCATCAGGCCGGCAGCTCTAGGTTCTCATCCTGTTGCACTTTCCTCGACGGACCGGTGACCGCTTCAGCGAAAATCGCCTGCGTGTCTCCCACAAAATTCCCGCTGCGCAGTCGTCTGCAGAGCGAGAACGGCCCGTGATCGGGAGTCTTGTGAGGGACTTTCAGCCATTCACCCGCTCGACCCGGCTCACCGAGCGCTTGCCGCGCAGATCCGCGACGATGGCGGTGAGGTGTTTCAGGTCCGGCACCGACAGATCGATCGCAATATCGGTGAAATCCTGCGTGCGCCGCTTCATCGAGACGTTGTCGATGTTGCCGTCGTGCTCGGCGATGACCTGGGCGATCTGCGCCAGGGTGCCCGGCTCGTTGATCGATTCGAGGGCGAGCTTGGCGGGAAAGCGCTCCTGCGAGCCCTCGACGTCCCAGCGCACGGCGAGCCAGCGCTCGGGCTCGTTGTCGAAGGCGGCCAGCGCCGCCGACTGGATCGGGTAGATCGTCACGCCGACGCCGGGGGTGAGGATGCCGACGATGCGGTCCCCCGGTAGGGCGCCGCCGTTCGGGGCGAAGCTCACCGGCAGGTCGCCGGCGAGGCCGCGGATCGGGATGCTGCCCGGTGCCGCGGCACCGTCGGCCTCGCCCGAGAAGGTCAGCCGCATGGTCTGATCCTTGGAGCGGGTGAGCCGCCCCGCCGCGCCGCTGGCCGCCGGACCGCCGCTCGCGCCGGCGCGGCGCTCGTCCTTGAAGTCCGGGTAGACCGCCTTCACCACGTCCCCGGAAAACATCTCTCCGCGCCCGACGGCGGCGAACACGTCCTCGGTCGAGGCGCGGGCAAGCCGGGGCAGGGCGCCGCGCAACTTCTCCTCGGAGAAGCTCTTGCCCGCCCGCTCGAAGGCGCGGTCGAGGATCTGGCGGCCGAGGCCGGCATATTGCCGCCGGACGGCGGCGCGGGTCGCCCGGCGGATCGCGGCGCGCGCCTTGCCCGTCACCACGAGCGATTCCCAGGCCGCCGGCGGCGAGGCGCCGTCGGAGCGGGCGATCTCGACCTCGTCGCCGTTGGCGAGTTCGTGCAGCAGGGGGGCGAGCCGCCCATTGATCTTGGCGCCGACGGCCGTGTTGCCGACATCCGTATGCACCGCATAGGCGAAGTCGATCGGCGTGGCGCCCCGCGGCAGGGCGATGAGACGGCCCTTTGGGGTGAAGCAGAACACTTGGTCCTGGAACAGCTCGAGCTTGGTGTGTTCCAGGAACTCTTCCGGCGAATCGCCCTCGGCCAGGAGTTCGATGGTGCGGCGCAGCCACTGGTAGGCGCCGCTCTCGGTGGCGAGCCGGGGATGGATCTCACCCTCCGCGCCCTCCTTGCCCGCCTCCTTGTAGTGCGCGTGGGCGGCGATGCCGTACTCGGCGATCTCGTCCATCTCGGCGGTACGGATCTGAAGCTCGACGCGCTGGCGCTTCGGCCCGATCACCGTGGTGTGAATCGAGCGGTAGTCGTTCTGCTTCGGGGTCGAGACGTAGTCCTTGTAGCGGCCCGGCACCATCGGCCAGCTCGTATGCACGACGCCGAGCGCGGCGTAGCAATCCGCCACCGTGCCGACGATCACGCGGAAGCCGACGATGTCGGAGAGCTGCTCGAAGGCGACCGACTTGCGCTCCATCTTCGACCAGATCGAGAACGGCTTTTTCAGCCGCCCCTTCACCGCAGCGGTAATGCCGCGGGCGCCAAGCCGGGCGGTGAGGTCGTGCTCGATGCTCTCGATGACGCTGCCGGATTTGGCCGAGAGGTCTTCGAGCCGCTTGGTGATGGTGGCGTAGACCTCCGGCTTGAGCGTGCGGAACGAGAGATCTTCAAGCTCGTCGCGCAGCTCCTGCATACCCATGCGGCCGGCCAGCGGCGCGTAGATGTCCAGCGTCTCCTCGGCGATCCGCGCCCGCTTGTCGTCGCGCATGAATTGAAGCGTGCGCATGTTGTGCAGGCGGTCGGCGAGCTTGACCAGCAGCACCCGCACATCCTCGGCGACCGCCAGCAGCAACTTGCGGAAGTTCTCGCCCTGCACCGCGCGCTTCGAGACCAGATCGAGCCGCTTGAGCTTGGTCAGCCCGTCCACCAGCGCGCCGATCTCGGGCCCGAAGATCTCACGGATCTCGTCGAGGGTGGCGGCGGTGTCCTCCACCGTGTCGTGCAGCACCGCCGCGACGATGGTCGCGTCGTCCAGGCGCAGGTCGGTGAGGATCGCGGCGACTTCGAGAGGGTGGGCGAAGAACGGATCACCCGAGGCGCGCTTCTGCGTGCCATGCGCGCGCATGGCGTAGACGTAGGCGCGGTTCAGAAGCGCCTCGTTCGCGGCCGGGTTGTAGCGCTTGACCCGCTCCACGAGTTCGTACTGGCGCATCATCCGCCGAAGGATCCTGCTCTCGATGTGTCGGAAGTCCGGCCGGGACCGGCCATCGTCGTCGTGCAACAGCTTCCTGCATCAGCGCCTTTTGCGCCAGACCCAAGGCGTCGCAGACGCAGCGTAACTGTTTCTCCTGCCCTGCACCGGCCGCAGGACCGGCGGGCTGAGACGAGAACGCCCGCCGCTCGGGATCGAGGGCGGGCGCGAAGCTCGGCTTTGGCTTCGAGGAGAGACTTACTCGCCCTCGTCGTCGGTCTCGGTCGGCGGCGCCAGGTTCTCCAGGCCGCGCAGAAGGTCGTCCTCGCTCATGCGATCGAACTGCACGTCCTTGTCGTCGGAGGACGACTGGGGCGCGACGGCCGCAGCGGCGGGCGAGCTCGACAGGAGCGGCACGGTCTCGGCCTCCGGCTCGTCCACCTCGACGTATTTCTGCATCGAGTGGATGAGCTGCTCCTTGAGATCCTCGGCCGTGATGGTCTCGTCGCCGATCTCGCGCAGGGCCACGACCGGGTTCTTGTCGCGGTCGCGCTCGACGGTCAGAGGGGCGCCGGCGGCGAGCAGGCGCGCGCGGTGGCTGGCGAGCAGGACCAGCTCGAAGCGGTTCTCGACCTTCTCGATGCAGTCTTCGACGGTGACGCGAGCCATGCGAGGCGGCTCCTTCCTCAGGCGCGGATACGAACGATATGCGTGATGAACGGGCTTCCTACACCGGTTATCGCTTTGCAACAAGTCGCGGGAGCGGTTGAGAATCCGTGTCCATCGGTCCACATGGAAAGCGGCGTCGGCTGATCCCGGCGCCGCTTCCCGGCCGGCCTTGAACCGGCGCCAGCGGATCCGAGGATTGTCCACATGTTCATCCAGACCGAAGCCACGCCGAACCCCGCCACGCTGAAGTTCCTGCCCGGACGCGTGGTGCTGCCCGAAGGCACCTTCGAGGCGCGCGACGCCGCAGGGGCCGAGCGCTCGCCGCTCGCCACCGCCCTGTTCGCGGTGCCGGGCGTGAGCGGCGTCTATTTCGGGCACGATTTCATCTCGGTCACCAAGGCCGACGGCGTGAACGAGTGGCCGCAGGTCAAGCCCGCCGTGCTCGGGGCGATCATGGACCACTTCCAGTCCGGCCGCCCGGTGCTGGCCGAGGGCACGGCGCTGGCCGAGGACGAGACGGAGGAATTCTACGACGAGGCCGACCACGACACGGTCGTCACCATCAAGGACCTGCTCGAGACCCGCGTGCGCCCGGCGGTGGCGGGCGATGGCGGCGACATCACCTTCCGCGGCTACCGCGACGGCATCGTCTACCTCGAGATGAAGGGCGCCTGCTCGGGTTGTCCGTCCTCCACCGCGACCCTGCGCCAGGGCGTGCAGAACCTGTTCCGCCACTTCCTCCCCTCCGTGCGGGAAGTGCAGGCGATCTGAACGCCCGGAACATGGGCACGTGTGCAACACCGCCGCGCTTCCTTAAGGAGACCGGCGCCCGGTGCCCTGACGGGGGCGGTGGTTTCGTCCTAAACTGATGCCGATGGCGGGCGCCTGTGGCCCGCCGCCGGATGGAATTGACGTTTGCGGATCCTTGTCATCGATACGGCGCTCGAAGCCTGCGCGGCTTGCGTGGCTACCGACGACAGCGACGACCTGCTCGCCGAGGAGTCGATGCCGCTGGTGCGCGGCCATGCCGAGGCGCTTCTGCCGCTGATCGAGCGGGTCATGGCCCGGGTCGAGGGCGGGTTCGAAGGGCTCGACCGGGTCGCGGTCACGGTCGGGCCGGGCAGCTATACCGGCTTGCGCGTCGGCCTCTCCGCCGCCCGCGCCATCGGGCTCGCCGCGGGCATCCCCGTCGTCGGCGTCACGACGTTGTCCGCCTTGCTGGCGCCCCAGCTCGCTCTCATCGGCGTGGATACCGTCGTCGCCGCGATCGATGCGCGCCACGGCGCGGTCTACCTCCAGGCCATGAGCGTGACCGAGGGTACGGTGATCCCGCCCCGGCACGTCGCCCTGGAGGAGGCGGTCGGCCTGCTCGGAGGCCGGCGGCCGATCCTCACCGGCTCCGGCGCACCCGCCCTCGCCGCGGCAGCGGGTGCGACCGGCCTCTCCGTCGCGGTCGCCGAGACGGGAGCGCCGCAGATCGCCTGGGTCGCCTCGCTCGGGCTCGTGGCCGATCCGGACCAGGCGCTGCCGCGCCCCCTCTACCTGCGCGGGCCGGACGCCCAGCCGCAGGATCATGCGAGGCTCGCAAGGGCATGACGCGCACCGTCTCTCCCTTCTGGCCGCTCGATTGGTGGTCCGCGTGGTGGGACGCCTGGGGCTCCGTGCCCTACGTCGCGCCCCTGCGGGATGCGGGTCAGGCGGGCGACTTGGAGAAGCTCCATGCCACCGCCTTCGCCCGCCCCTGGGCCGCCCACGAGTTCGAGCGGATGCTGTGCGAGCGCTCGACCGAGGCGCATGCCCTGCGCCGGGGCAATGCGCTGCTCGGCTTCGTGCTGTCGCGCAAGGCTGTGGACGAGGCGGAGATCCTCACCATCGTGCTGGCGCCCTCCGCCCGCGGCGGCGGGCACAGCCGACGGCTCCTGAGCGAGCACCTGACGGCGCTCGCCTTCTCCGGCATCCGCACGGTTCACCTCGAAGTCGATGAGGGCAACAAGCCGGCCCTGAAGCTCTACGCCCGCCACGGCTTCCTCAAGGTCGGCGAGCGAAAGGGCTACTACCCGCTGCCCGACGGCAGCCGGGCGACCGCGCTGACCATGAGCGCGACGCTGTCGTGAGCCATCGCGCGAGCGCAGCCGGCCGATGACCCGCGCCGGCATCGGCCTCCGCCTGCTCGTCCAGGCCCTGGCCTTCCTGATCGTGATCGGGCCGCACTGGCTCAGCCTGCGCTTCGGGCGCGGGCGGCTCGCCGCGCATATCCCGGTGGTGTTCCACCGCCTGTTCCTGCGCCTGTTCGCGGTGCGGGTGACCCAGACGGGCACGCCGCCGCCGCCGGGCGAGCCGGCCCTGGTGCTCGCCAACCACGTCTCCTGGCTCGACATCGTCGCGCTGGGCTCGCTGCGCCCGCTCTCCTTCGTGGCGAAATCCGAGAT
>JAGTAM010000106.1 GCA_023422485.1 Pseudomonadota bacterium
TCAACTCCTACACCATCCTCGCCGCCTACAAGGCGAACACGATCCGTCTCGGCTCGTTCAAGCGGGCGATGACCAAGGCCGAGGCGCTGGCGGGCGCCGGCTACGGCCTCGCCAACGGCAACGACACCGCCGGCGCCGTGACTGCCCGCGACCTGACGCTGGCCCTGCCCGACGGCCGCGAGATCGTGCGGGCGGGCGCGCTCGAACTGCCCAAAGGCGGGGCGACCCTCGTCACCGGCCCCTCGGGCTCGGGCAAGTCGACCCTGTTCCGGGCGATCGCCGGGATCTGGCCGTTCGGCAAGGGCCGGGTCGACGTTCCGGCCGGGCAGTCGGCGCTGGTCCTTCCGCAGCGGCCCTACCTCCCGCTCGGTTCGCTGCGCGGCGCCGTGGCCTATCCCAACACCGTCGACCACTTCTCGGACGAGGCGATCCGCGAGGCGCTTCGCGCCGCGCGGCTGCCGCAGCTCGCCGACCAGCTCGACACGGTCGATACCTGGGACCGGCGCCTGTCGGGCGGCGAGCAGCAGCGGCTGGCCATCGCCCGGGCGATCCTGGCCAAGCCCGACTGGCTGTTCCTCGACGAATCGACCGCGGCGCTGGACGAGGAGACCGAGGCCGAGATCTACCGGATGCTGCGCGAGACCCTGCCCGGCACCACCATCGTCTCGATCGGCCACCGCTCGACCCTGAACAAGCATCACGACCGGCGCGTCGAGATGAAGCCGACGGGCGAGGGCCGCTTCGAGCCGCGGATGTCGGCCATGCCGGCTCCGGCGGAATAGGGGCCGTTTTGCCCTTCGGCGTCGTCCCAACCTGATCGGGTTGGGCGCGCGACCGAGCGGATCGCGTCTTTCAATCCGACGCCGGGCTTCAGCCCGTTCCGGCTGCAGCGCGGACGACGCATCTCCGCCGCTCGGACACGAGGGAAGGCGCGAGGTCGCGGGAGACTGCAAAAGGCGGCAGGATCGCCCTTCATCCCCGGAGCGACCGCATGACCGATCTCGCGACGAACAAGGCGAACGTCATCGCCTTCTACGAGCTGATGTTCAACGCGTGCCGGCCGCGCGAGGCCATCGAGCGCTATGCCGGAGACGACTACATCCAGCACAACCCGCATGTGTCGAGCGGCAAGGACGGTTTCATCGCCTATTTCGAGCGGATGGCCCGCGAGTGGCCGGGCAAGCAGGTCGAGGTGAAGCGGGCGATCGCCGAGGGCGATCTGGTCGTGCTGCACTGTCTCCAGCACTGGCCGGGCAACCACGACTACGCGGCCATCGACATCTTCCGGCTCGACGATGCGGGCCGGATCGTCGAGCACTGGGACGTGCTCCAGATCCTGCCCGAGACCTCCGCCAATCCGAACGGGATGTTCTGAGCGCCCTCCGGCAAGCGGTCACACCCCCGCCGCCTCCAGAACCCCCTCGACCATGCCATCATAGCCGGCGCCGAACAGGCGGCGATGCACCAGGGCCGGCCAGAGCTTGTAGATCGGCGCCCGCTCGGCCGCGCCGGGCTCGGCCGCCCCGTAGGCTGCGTGGAAGGCGGGACCGGGACGGCCGAACAGGCTCAGCATCGCCAGATCGACCTCGGCATGGCCATGATAACAGGCCGGGTCGATCAACCCCGAGACGCGGTCGCCCGCGTAAAGGACGTTGCCGCCCCAAAGGTCGCCGTGGAGCAGAGCGGCGTGGGGCCGCTCCGGCAGGCGGTTGTTCAGGTCATCCGCCAGCCGCTCGACCCGCCGGAAGATGGGGGCGGGGAGGTGGCCGGCATGGCAGAGCAGGCGTCGCTCCCTCCAGAAGTCGGGCCAGTCGTCGCTCCAGCCGTTCTCGATGGCCACGGAGCCGAAGGCGTAATCCGCGTGCCAACCGTAGCGCGCACCCTCCATCGCGTGCAGACGGGCGACGACCCGGCCGAGATCGGCCTCGGCTTGCCGTCCGGCGCTTGTCGCGGGCAGGCATTCGAGCACGAGCACGGTCTCGTCGACGGCGAGCACCGCGGGAGCCGGTGCGCCGCTCGCGGTGATCGCCGCGAGCATCCGGGCTTCCTCGCGCGGTGCCGGCCCGGACTTCGCCACCACGTCCCGCCCATCCGCCAGCCTCAGGCGAAGGCAAAGGGAGAGGTCGCCGCCCGCCATCGGCCGAGCCTCGGCGACGGGGACGCCGAGCAGCTCCGCCGCGTGTCGGTCAAGCGCCCTCATTCCGGCCCTGCGAGCCGGCGGGCCAGCGCGCGGGCGCCCGCGGTGACGTCGGCCCAGGTGGTGTCGAAGCCCTCGTCCGCGCCGTAATAGGGGTCGGCCACGGGCTCGCCCTCGCGGCCCGGCACATGGTCGAGGAGCAGGCTCAGCTCGGCCCGTGAGCCGGGCGGCCGCGACGCGCGCAACTTGGCGAGGTTCGCGCGATCCAGGGCGACGACGTGGTCGAAGCGCTCGAAATCACCCGGCGCGACCTGACGCCCGCGATATCCGGAAATGTCGATGCCGTTCGTCCGCGCCACCGCGATCGCACGAGGGTCCGGCGGCTCGCCGACATGCCAATCGCCGGTGCCGGCGGAATCGACGACGACATCGAGCCCGATCCGCTCGGCCTCCCGCCGGAAGGCGGCTTCGGCGAGCGGCGAACGGCAGATGTTGCCCAGGCAGACGAAGAGGATCGCGGGGCGGGCGGAGCCGGTCACGCGGCAGCCTCGCCGAGCGGCCGGGTCGCCGCCTCCAGCCAGTCCCGCGTCGGCCGATCGAGGTCGGGCGACAGGGCTGAACGCACCCGCGCGTGGTAGGCGTCGAGCCAAGCGGTTTCCGCCGGACCGAGCAGCACGGGATCGATCAGCCGCCGGTCGATGGGGGCGAGCGTGAGGGTCTCGAAGCCGAGCATCGGCCGGTCGCCGCCGGGAATGGCACGGGTCTCGACCAGGATCAGGTTCTCGATGCGGATGCCGTAGGCGTGGCTGCGGTAGTAGCCGGGCTCGTTCGACAGGATCATGCCGGGCTTCAGCGGCACCGTGCCGGTCTTGGCGATGCGCTGCGGCCCCTCGTGGACCGAGAGGAAGGCACCGACGCCGTGGCCGGTGCCATGGTCGTAGTCGAGTCCCGCCTCCCAGAGGCTCATCCGGGCGAGGGCGTCGATCTGCGCCCCCGTCGTCCCCTCGGGGAAGACGGCGCGGGCGATGGCGATGTGGCCTTTGAGCACGCGGGTGAAGCGGTCGCGCATTTCCTCCGTCGGCGTGCCGACCGCGACGGTGCGGGTGATGTCGGTGGTACCGTCGGCGTACTGCGCGCCGGAATCGATCAGGAACAGTTCGCCCGGCTGCGCGGTGCGGTCGGTGGCGCGAGTGACGCGGTAATGGACGATGGCTCCGTTCGGACCCGAGCCGGAGATGGTGGGGAAGGAGACGTCGCGCAGTCCGCCGCTCTCCCGCCGGAAATCCTCCAGCGCCTCGACGGCGGCGATCTCGCTCACGCCTTCGGCGGCGGCGCGGTCGAGCCAGGCGAGGAAGCGCGTCACGGCCAGCCCGTCGCGGTGATGGGCGGCGCGGGTCCCGGCGATCTCGGCGGCGTTCTTGACCGCCTTCATCGCGGTGATCGGATCGGCGCCGAGATCGGCGACGCCCCCGGCCGCCTCCACCCTATCCTTCAGCGCCGCGGCCCCCGTTGCCGCATCGAGCCGCACCCGCGCGGCATTCCGGCAAAAGCCGGCGAGATCCTCGGCGAAGGCGTTGCGCGGACGCAGATCGGCCAGCGGCTCGAGAGCCGTGCGAAGGTCGGCGTCGATCGCCTGCAAGGTGAGGTAGAGCGCGGCCCGCCCCTCGCGGGGGACGAGCGCGTAACCCAGCGCCAGCGGCGTGTGCGGGATGTCGGCCCCGCGCAGGTTGAAGGCCCAGGCGAGGTTGTGCGGGTCGGAGATGACGAGGCCATCGATCGCGCCCTCGGCCAGCACCGCGCGGATGCGGTCGAGTTTTTCCGGCGCCGTCTCGCCGGCCAGATCGTCGGGATGGGCCGCGACACGGCCTGCCGGCGGACGGGGCCGCCCGGCCCAGCCCGCGTCGACGAGGTTGTCCGGCACGGACCGCAACGACGCACCCGCCTTCAGGGCGGCGCGTTCCAGGCGGGCCACGCCGTCCGGCGTATGAAGCCAGGGATCGTAGGCGAGGGTCTGGCCGGGCTTCAGATGCGTGCCGAGCCACGCCTCCGGCGTCGCATCAGTGAGCGGCACGACGGTGATCGTGCCGGTATCGACCTGCTCCGGTGCCTGGAGGGTGTAGCGGCCATCGACGAACAGGGCGGCCTCGTCGGCGAGCACGATCGCCAGGCCGGCCGAGCCAGTGAAGCCGGTGAGCCAGGCGAGCCGCTCGGCGTTGGCGGGCACGTACTCCGATTGATGCTCGTCGGCCCGCGGCACCACGAACCCGTCGGCGCCGATCTCCCGCAGGGCGGCGCGCAGGGCCTCGATCCGCTCAGGGCCCTTGGCGTGGCTCGGATCGTCGAAGGTCTGGAAGCGGGGAGGCGTCGTCGTCATGGCGGAAACCTACCGCGTCGCACGCCCCCGCGACACCCTTCTCAGCGCGGGCGCGCCGCCGCTCCGCCCCGGCGCAGCACCAGCGTCGCCCAGCCTTCGATTACGCCGGAGCGGGCAAGGTGGAAACCGCGGTGGCGGTAGGTCGAGAGCACGCCCGGCACATCGCGCTCGATCAGGCCGGAGAGGATCAGCACGCCGTCATCGGCCACCACGGCGGTCAGCGAGGGCGCGAGCCGCTTGAGCGGGCGGGCGAGGATGTTGGCGAACACGACGTCGAAGCCGCGGGGCCGGTCGGCAAGCGCGTGGCGCACGCCCGGCGCGTGGTAGAGGCGCATATAGGGCCCGAGCCCGTTGAGGCGGGCATTGCCGCGGGCGGTGGTGACCGCCTCGGGGTCGAGATCGCCGGCGATCACGGGCCTGCGCAGCACCTTGGCGGCGGCAAATCCCAGGATGCCCGTGCCGGTGCCGACATCGAGCACGCGGGCAGGACGGCGCCGCTTCAACTCGTCGACCAGGGCCCGCAGGCAGCCGAGCGTGGTGCCGTGGTGGCCTGTGCCGAAGGCGAGCGCCGCCTCGATCTCGATGGCGAGATCGTTGGCCCGGACCTGATGCCGGTCGTGGCCGCCATGAACGAGGAAGCGGCCGGCACGGACCGGCTTCAGCCCCTCCAGCGAGGCGCGCACCCAATCCTGCTGGTCGATGGTCTCGAAGACGGCCTCATCCGCCTGCGCACCGAGCACCGGGCGGATCAGCTCGCGGATCATCTCCGCGTCGGGCTCCTCGGAGAAGTAAGCCTCCAGCCGCCACGCGCCGGTCTCCTCCACCTCGAAGGCGGCCACCGCCGTCTCCATCGGGTCGAACATCTCGCCCAGCAGCTCGGTCATGGTGCGAGCGGAGGGCTCGTCCGTGATCAGGCGCAGGACGTGCGTGGGTCGGTGCGGCGGCAGACCTTCGAGCATGGAGCGCCCTCTACCACTCAGACGCTCCGAGAGCCACGGTCTTCACGTCCGCCCGACCTCGATCCAGGACGCGCCGTACAGTGCGGCTGATACAGCACAGGCAAGACAAAGCCTGATTAATCCACAAGCATAATGTTTAATTTCTAGACGAACCCGGCGGAACCGGAGCCGAAAGGCGGCGTTCACACGGTCCGAAGCGCCTTGAGCCTGCCCCTCGTCGGTCCCGCGACCGGCGGGGCCATGCCCGATTGCCGGACCTTGCAAGGGGCGCTTCCCCGTACCGTTCATCATGCGCCTTCGAGTGCCTATCGCGTCATGACCCCCAGATTCGTCCGCCGCCGTTCGCCTGTCGTCGTGAAGCGTGAGCCGCGGCCCGACCGCCGCCGCACCACGCGGGCGGACATCCTCGCTCCGGACGCCCTCGAAGCCCCGTTGCCGGGCCCGCTGCTCGTGCTGCTGAGCCGGCTCCACCGCGCCGAGGTCAAGCCGACCCCGGAAACCGACTCCGTCGCCTGAAACCGGCGAAGCATCCGCGGGAACCGCGTCTACCTCGACTCACTTCTGTTCCCGCGCCCTCCGGCCCGGCGGCGCGCCGGGCCCGCATCGAGAAAGGATCGGTCGATGGCCGTGGTGTCGAGCAAGATCTTCGAAGAGGGCAAGGCCGCGAAGGCGATGGGCCAGCCCGATTCCGCAAATCCCTACGAGGCCGGTTCGCAGGAGAGCCTGGACTGGCTCGAAGGCTACACCGCCGACGAGCCCGAGCCTTCCGCCGCCGGCCCCGACGAGGACTGACCGGCGAACCCCTCGACGCGCGGAAGGCATGGCTGTACCGATTGGCCCTGGCTAGAAGCGCGACCGCGCCCTTGCGATGCCGCCCCTCATGGCAGAGGCGGCGCCGCGGGATCGACGCCGACGTCGCCGGATCGGTCGCTGCGGGTCGTTCGAGGGAATCAGCATGACAGCGCCGCGCTTTAACTGGACCCGCCGCGCCGGAATGGCCGGCCTGCTGCTTGCACTCGCAGCCTGGTCATCGCCGGGATCGATGGCTGCCCGCGCCGCGGACGAGCCCGTCGTGGTCTTCGCCGCCGCCAGCCTCAAGAACGCCCTCGACGAAGCCAGTGCCGCCTGGGCCAAGGAGACGGGCGGGACGAGCCGGATCTCCTACGCGGGCTCCAACGCGCTGGCCAAGCAGATCGAGGCCGGCGCCCCGGCCGACCTCTTCATCTCCGCCGACCTCGCCTGGATGGACTACGCCGAGAAGAACGGCACGATCCGCGGCGACAGCCGCGTCAACCTCCTGCGCAACGCCATCGTACTCGTCGCGGCCAAGGGGGCCGGCAAGCGCGTGACCCTCGAGCCCGGCACCGACCTCACCGCTGCCCTGGCCGGCGGCCGGCTGGCCATGGGCAACGTCGATGCGGTGCCGGCCGGCAAGTACGGCAAGGCCGCCCTGGAGAAGCTCGGCGCCTGGGACCGAGTGAAGGGTCAGGTCGCCCAATCCGAGAACGTGCGGGCGGCCCTGCTTCTCGTCTCTCGGGGCGAGGCGCCGCTCGGCATCGTCTACGCGACGGATGCGGCGAGCGACCCCGGCGTCGAGATCGTGGCGACCTTTCCCGCCGACAGCCACCCGCCGATCGTCTACCCCGCCGCGCTGACCCGGGATGCGGCCGGCGCGACCCAGGCCGCCTCCTTCCTGAGCTTCCTGCGAAGCCCCGCGGCGCGCCCGATCTTCGAGCGTCAGGGCTTCGGCGTGGTCGGCGCCGAGAAGCATTCCTGAGAAGCAAGGCGGGGGCAGCGCCCCCGCCTCGCGCGGATCAGGAGGCGAGGGCGCGCTCCAGTTCGCCCTTCGTCATCTTCGAGCGGCCCGGAATGTCCTGCTTGCGGGCGCGCTGCATCAGCTCCGCCTTGGTCGAGCCGCCCTTGTCCGATGTCTTCCTGTCCGCCGTCTTGCCGGTCTTGCGGGCGGACGACGCCTTCTTCGCCACGTCGGCGGGCTGCTTCGAGTGCTGCTTGCCCTTGGCGGAATCGGCGCGCTTCTTGGCGGTCGAGCGCTCGTATTCCGAGTCGGAGAGCTTTTCGCGCGCCTTCTTGGGCAGATAGCGCTCGCCGGTCTTGCCGCTCTCCTTGCCCGATTTCGTGCCCCACTCCTCGTCGGTCCACTGCTTGAGACTGTTGTCGTCGGACTTCTTGCCGGCGTAGCCGCCGCCCTCCTTCTTGTATTCGCTGGTGGCCATCTGAGCCTTTCGGGCCGACCATTGTCCGGGCTTGCCACCCTTGGACGACTGCGTGACCTCTTTCTTCACCTTGTCCCAGAGCTTCGGATCGGTCTTCTTCGCGGCGCCTGACATGGTTTTCGCCTCCTGAGCGACATTCGGCTGTCAACAGAACGCGTCATCGTCAGTTCCGGCCGCGCCGAACCTGTCCAAGGACAAAGAACCGCGAGGCGGCCGAGCGGAGCGGCCTGAGGATTTGCCGGGGGCGTTGACAGGGGAAGACGAAGCTTCCACCTCCGCGCCACCGACGAATCGTGCCGCTGGCGGCGCCCCGCATCCGGGACGCGCCGCCCGCCCTGTGTTTCAGAGCGGCCCGGATCAGGGCCGAACGAGGATTGTTGCGATGTCCGACGGCGTCAGCGCCCCGAAGGTGTTCATCGATGGCGAGGCCGGCACCACCGGCCTCGGCATCCGCGAGCGTCTGGAGCGCGAGGGCAGGGTGCGTCTCGTCAGCATCCCGCATGAGAGCCGGAAGGATGCCGGCGCGAAGCGTGCGATCCTCGAAGAGGTCGATCTCGTCGTGCTCTGCCTGCCCGACGAGGCTTCCCGCGAGACCGCGGCGCTCGCCGACAGCCTGCCGGAGGGCGGCCCGAAGCTGCTCGATGCGAGCACCGCCCACCGCATCGCGCCGGGCTGCGTCTACGGCTTTGCCGAGATGGCGCCGGATCAGGCCGAGGCCATCCGGGCCGCGCGCCGTGTCGCCAATCCGGGCTGCTACCCGACCGGGGCGATCGCATTGCTGCGCCCTCTGGTCGAGCGCGGCCTGCTCCCGCCGGATCATCCCGTCAGCATCAACGCGGTGAGCGGCTACAGCGGCGGCGGCCGCAGCATGATCGAGAGCTACGAGCGCGGGGAGGGGGCACCGTTCCAGCTCTACGGGCTCGGCTTCGGCCACAAGCACCTGCCGGAGATCGAAGCCTATAGCCGGCTCACTCAGCGGCCGATCTTCATCCCCTCCGTCGGCAACTTTCGGCAGGGCATGCTGGGCAGCATCCCGCTCCATCTCGGCGCCCTGCCCGGCCGCCCGAGCCCGGGCGATCTGGAAGAGGCGCTGGCCGATTGGTACGCGGACGCCCCGCTGGTGAAGGTCGTACGCGGCGCGGAGGAAGGTGCCCACCGCGAGCGCATCGAGCCGGAAGCCCTCAACGACACCGACCGGCTCGAACTGAGGGTCTTCGGTTCCGACGATCACGGCCAGGC
>JAGTAM010000126.1 GCA_023422485.1 Pseudomonadota bacterium
CGACAATTCGTGCCCCGGGCATCAGAATAAGGCGGCTGCCTATCTGCTGGCGTAGACGTCCGAGATAGCTATCTTGGAAGGATGACACAGGAGCAAACGCCTCACATGATCCCTTCCGCACCGCGCGCCTTGGCGGCGACGCCGGTGCGGGACACTTCCACGAGGCCCACCGCCGTCATGAGCTTGATGAAGCGCTCGACCTCGTCGGTCGTGCCCGTGAGCTCATAGACGAAGGAGGTGAGCGTGGCGTCGAGCGTACGCGCGCCGAAGGCGGATGCGAGGCGCATGGCCTCCACGCGGTGATCCCCCTTGCCGACGACCTTCACGAGGCAAAGCTCTCGCTCCAGCGCCTGCCCCTGAAGCGTCAGATCGACGACGCGGTGGACCGGCACGAGGCGGTCGAGCTGCGCCTTGATCTGGTCGATCACGGCATTGGTGCCGGTGGTGACGATGGTGATGCGCGAGAGGTGGCGCGCCTCTTCCGTCTCGGAGACGGTCAGGCTCTCGATGTTGTAGCCGCGGCCGGAGAACAGGCCGGCGATGCGGGCGAGCGCGCCGGGCTCGTTGTCCACGATCACCGCCAGGGTGTGGCGGTTGACGGTCTCGATCCGCGTCGGCTCGGGATAGTGGGTGTTCATCGCGTTCATCGTCTGGCGTTCCTCAACTTGAACCCTGTGTTTCTGCCTTCGCCACCTCAGGTCGGCACCGTGATGCTGGACCCACCAGCCGGTGGCGTGATACCGGCCGCGCCATGGATCGGCGCCAGCGTGTCTTGAATCTCGTCCTGCCGCAGGGCCGAACCGGCGTCGAGATCGGCCCCCTCACGAACCCTCTCATCCGCAAGGACGAGGGCGACGTGCTCTACGCCGACCATCTGCCGACCGAGGCCCTGCGGCGCCAGTACCAGGGCCATCCGACACTCGGCCCGGCCGGCACCGACGGCATCCATCCCGTCGATATCGTGCTGGGGGAAGGCGGTCTGGCGGAGGCGCTCGGTCCGCGCGGGCCGGTCGATTTCATCGTGGCCTCGCACGTCGTCGAGCACGTTCCCAACCCCATCGGCTGGCTGCGCGAGGCGGGCGATGCCCTGCGGGAGGGCGGCGTGTTCTGCCTCATCGTGCCCGACAAGCGCTTCACCTTCGACCATTTCCGCACTCCGACGACCGCCGGCGCCCTGGTCGCCGCCCATCTCGCCGGCCTGCGCAAGCCGCCGCTCGCCACCGTCTACGAGCATTTCGCCCGAACGACCCCGGTCGATGCCGGTGCGGTCTGGAGCGGCCGCCCCGTGCCGCTTCGGCCGATCAGCGGCGGACCGGCCCAAGCCCTGTCCATCGCCGCCGGCCTCGCCGAGACCGGCGCCTCGGTCGATGTGCATTGCGCGGTGTTCACGCCCTGCAGCTTCGCCGAGATCCTGGCGGAGCTGATCGGCCTCGACCTGCTGCCGTTCGAATGCGCGGCCCTCGAGCCGACCCGTCCAAGGGAGAACGAGTTCTTCGTGCTCCTGCGCAAGCGCAGCGACCGGAACGCGGCGGAGCGCGCCGCGAGCGTGCCGCGGCTGGATCCGCGCCGTCACGAAGCCCTGCCGCGGCCGACATGGCCGCAGCGGCTCGGCCAGCGGCTTCCGCGACGCTGGCGATGGGCCTTCCGGTAGGAGAGGGCCCGCCACCGCCGATCGAAGCGTCCGATTCATGGCTCCGTGCCGCGAAACGGGATGCCGGTCCGATCAGACCAGCATCTTGCCCTCGGCCGAGATGACGTCGCCGAGCTCCACCCCGGTCTCGCCGAGATAATCGGACAGCAGCATCTCGTTGTGCGCCTTGCCCGACGGGATCATCGGGAAGCAGTTCTCTGTCTTGTCGACGATGCAGTCGAAGATCACCGGCCCGTCATAATCCAACATCTCCTGAATCGCGGCATCGAGCTCGCCGGGCTTCTCGCAGCGGATGCCCTTGGCGCCGTAGGCCTCGGCCAGCTTCACGAAGTCGGGCAGGCTCTCCGAGTAACTCTGCGAGTAGCGCGAGCCGTGCAGCAGCTCCTGCCACTGACGCACCATGCCCATGTACTCGTTGTTCAGGATGAAGATCTTGACCGGCAGCCGGTATTGCACCGCCGTCGACATCTCCTGAATGTTCATCAGGATCGAGGCCTCGCCGGCGATGTCGATGACGAGCCCGTCCGGGTTGGCGAGCTGGGTGCCGATCGCGGCCGGCAGGCCGTAGCCCATGGTGCCGAGGCCGCCGGAGGTCATCCAGCGGTTCGGCTCATCGAACTTGAAGTACTGCGCCGCCCACATCTGATGCTGGCCGACCTCCGTGGTGACGAAGGTCTTGCGGTCCTTGCAAGCCTCGTAGAGCCGCTGCACAGCGTATTGCGGCTTGATGATCGTGCCCGAGGGCCAGTAGGCGAGGCAGTCGCGCGACTTCCAGCGGCTGATCTTGTTGAACCAGTCCTCCATACGGCCCTTGTTGGGCTGCTTCGGCAGAGCGCGCCATTGCGCCAGCATTTCCTCCAGCACCGCGGCGCAGTCGCCGAGGATGCCGACATCGACCTTGACGACCTTGTTGATCGACGAGGCGTCGACATCGACGTGGATCTTCTTGGATTAGGGCGAGAACGCATCGAGGCGGCCGGTGATGCGGTCGTCGAAGCGTGCGCCGATGTTGATCATCACGTCGCAGTCATGCATCGCGAGGTTGGCCTCGTAGGTGCCGTGCATGCCCAGCATCCCGAGAAATTTGTCATCCGAGGCCGGGAAGGCACCGAGACCCATCAGCGTGGAGGTGACAGGAAAGCCCGTCTCCGCAACCAGCTCACGCAGCAGGCGCGAGGCTTCCGGCCCCGAATTGATGACGCCGCCGCCGGTATAGAAGATCGGCCGGCGCGCGCCCGCCATCAGCTCGACGGCGGCGCGGATC
>JAGTAM010000145.1 GCA_023422485.1 Pseudomonadota bacterium
GTGACGTGGTGGGCCTGATCTCCACCATCGCCGGCCAGACCAACCTGCTCGCGCTCAATGCCACCATCGAGGCGGCGCGCGCCGGTGAGGCCGGCCGCGGCTTCGCGGTGGTCGCCGCCGAGGTCAAGGAACTTGCCAACCAGACCGCGCGGGCGACGGACGAGATCTCCGGTCAGATCGGGCAGGTGCAGACCATTACCGGTCAGGCCGTCAACGCCATCGGCGACATCGCGGCGCGGATCCGGGAAATCGACGGGCTCGCCGGATCGATCGCCGCGGCGGTCGAGGAGCAGGGGGCGGCGACCCAGGAGATCGTGCGCAACGTCTCCGAGGCGTCCGCCGGCACCGGGGCGGTGACGGGCAACGTCGCCAGCGTCGCGGCGGCGGCCGAGGAGACCGGTGCGGCGGCGAGTCAGGTGCTGACCTCGGCCTCCGAACTGTCGCGCCAGTCCGAGCATCTCGACGGCCAGGTCCGCCACTTCCTCGATACGATCCGGGCGGCGTGAGGCGAGCACAGCCTGTCCGGTTGCTCGATCCGGGCCGAGTGCACCCCTTCTCCCGTCTCGCGGGGAGAAGGGGTGATACCATTTCCGCTTGATCGCTTCGGTTCGGCACCCATTGCCGTCATTCCGGGGCGCCGAAGGCGAACCCTGAACCCATGACGGGCCTCGACGTCCTGTCCCAGCGTCGCATCGCGGGTGGATTCCGGGTTTCGCTGCGCGACCCCGGAATGACGGGGAGACGGGACCGAAGGGATTAACCGGAAACCATACGAGACAGCGGCATCCGGGGAGGTGAGGCTCCGGACATGGCCCGCACGCAAAAAAGGCCCCGGTGCGATGGCTGCACCGGGGCCCTTTTCATGGCCGTCGAGAGCGCGTCAGCCCGTTCAAGCCGACAGGGCTTCCTTCGAGCGCTTGAAGCGCTTGCGGTCGTTGGGGTCGAGGTGGATCTTGCGCAGGCGGATCGACTTCGGCGTGACTTCCATCAGCTCGTCGTCCTGAATCCAGGCCAGCGCCTTCTCCAGCGTCATCCGGATCGGCGGCGTCAGGCGCACGGCCTCGTCCTTCGAGGTGGTACGGATGTTGGTGAGCTTCTTGCCCTTGAGCACGTTCACCTCGAGGTCGTTCTCGCGGTTGTGCTCGCCGACGATCATGCCCTGGTAGACCTTGGCGCCGGGCTCGATCATCATCGGGCCGCGGTCCTCAAGGTTCCACATGGCGTAGGCCACTGCCTCGCCCTTGTCGTTCGAGATCAGCACGCCGTTGCGGCGGCCGGCGATCTCGCCCTTGTAGGGCTCGTAGGCCTTGAACAGGCGGTTCATGATCGCGGTGCCGCGGGTGTCGGTCATCAACTCGCCCTGGTAGCCGATGAGGCCGCGGGTCGGAGCGTGGAAGACGAGCCGGAGACGGTTGCCGCCCGAGGGCCGCATCTCGATCATCTCGGCCTTGCGCTCGGACATCTTCTGCACGACGACGCCGGAATACTCCTCGTCGACGTCGATCACGACCTCTTCGACCGGCTCGAGAACCTCGCCGTTCTCGTCCTTCTCCAGCACGACGCGCGGCCGGGACACGGCAATCTCAAAACCTTCGCGGCGCATGGTCTCGATCAGGATCGAGAGCTGCAGCTCGCCGCGGCCGGAGACGTAGAACGAGTCCTTGTCGGCGGCTTCCTCGATCTTGAGCGTGACGTTGCCCTCGGCCTCCTTGAACAGGCGGTCGCGGATCATGCGGCTCGTGACCTTGTCGCCCTCGGTGCCGGCCAGCGGCGAATCGTTGACGATGAAGGACATGGTGACGGTCGGCGGGTCGATCGGCTGGGCCTGGATCGGCTCGTTGACGGCCGGATCGCAGAAGGTGTCGGCCACGGTGCCCTTGAGCAGACCGGCGATGGAGACGATATCGCCGGCCTCGCCGACGTCGATCGGGGCGCGCTCCAGGCCGCGGAAGGCGAGGATCTTCGAGACGCGGCCGGTCTCCACGACCTTGCCGTCGCGCGAGAGCACCTTGATCGACTGGTTCGGCTTCACCGTGCCCGACGCGATGCGCCCGGTGATGATGCGGCCGAGGAAGGGGTTGGCTTCGAGCAGCGTGCCGAGCATCCGGAACGGGCCCTCCTCGACGCGGGCCTGCGGCACGTGCTTGAGCACGAGGTCGAACAGCGGCGCGAGGCCGACCTCCGGCGAGGCGTCGGGCGAATCGGCCATCCAGCCGTTGCGGCCCGAGCCGTAGAGGATCGGGAAGTCGAGCTGCTCGTCGGTGGCGTCGAGCGCCGCGAACAGGTCGAACACCTCGTTGACGACCTCGTTGATGCGGGCATCCGGCCGGTCGACCTTGTTGATCGCGACGATCGGGCGAAGGCCGATCTTCAGCGCCTTGCCGACCACGAACTTGGTCTGCGGCATCGGCCCCTCGGCGGCGTCCACCAGCACGATGGCGCCGTCCACCATGTTCAGGATGCGCTCCACCTCGCCGCCGAAGTCGGCGTGGCCGGGAGTGTCGACGATGTTGATGCGCGTGTCCTTCCAGACCACCGAGGTGGCCTTGGCGAGAATGGTGATGCCACGCTCTTTCTCGATGTCGTTGGAATCCATGGCGCGTTCTTCCACGCGCTGGTTCTCACGGAAGCTGCCGGATTGCTGGAGGAGCTTGTCGACGAGGGTGGTCTTGCCATGGTCGA
>JAGTAM010000146.1 GCA_023422485.1 Pseudomonadota bacterium
CCACCGCCGGCAACCCGGCCTGGCCGCAGGATCCCGACGTGCTGCGCCGCAAGGAGAAGGAAGCGGAGCGCAAGCGCGTCCGCGTGAGCAGCAGCGAGGCGGAGCGCAATGCGAACCGGCCGCTCACGGCGGCCGAGCGCAATGCCGGATATCGCCCGGGGGCGGGCCTCGACAACAGCCGCGGCAATGACGGACGCGACTGGAGGCTCAATTCCGACCACTACTGGAACGACCCGGCGATGATCACCGAGCTGCAGAAGCAGAACGAGGACATCAATCTCGGCGAGGGCAGGCTCGTCGCGGGCCAGGAGCCCGAGCGGCGCTATCTCACCGACCCGCCGACCGGCTATCGCGCGCCCTCGGCCAAGGCGCCCGTCGATCTGCCCCCGGAGCCGGAAAGGCGCAAGAGCAAGTTCAACGGCGAGCCGATCACGGACATTCAGTGAGCCGAACGCTCCGCGATGTCGCATGCAAGGACGGGCCTGTCGCAAGACGGGCCCTTTCTGCTTATCTGAGGGTCTTGGCGGCCAGCGCGCCGCCGGCCCGCGCAGAAGGACCGACCCGATGACCGCGACCGACACCGCGTCCCCACCCAGTTCCGCCAAGGCGGGCGCCACCGCCTCGCCCAGCGGGGGCGGCGGGCCGGACGTGTCGCACTTCCACCTCGCCAACGGGCTCGAGGTCGTCGTGATCCCGGACCACCGCACGCCGGTGGTCACACACATGATCTGGTACCGCAACGGCTCGGCCGACGATCCGATCGGCCAGTCCGGCATCGCCCACTTCCTCGAACACCTGATGTTCAAGGGCACCGAGCGGCATCCGGCCGGCGCGTTCTCGCGGGCGGTCTCGTCGCTCGGCGGCCAGGAGAACGCCTTCACCAGCTACGACTACACCGCCTATTTCCAGCGCGTCGCCCGCGACCACCTCTTGACGATGATGGCCTTCGAGGCCGACCGGATGAGCGGCCTAGTCCTCGACGACGCCGTGGTGGCGCCCGAGCGCGACGTGGTGCTGGAGGAGCGGCGGATGCGGGTCGAGACCGATCCCTCGGCGCAGCTGTCCGAGGCGATGTCGGCCTCGCTCTTCGTGCATCATCCCTACGGCATCCCGATCATCGGCTGGATGCACGAGATCGAGGAGCTGAACCGCACCCACGCCATCGACTACTACAAGCGCTTCTACACGCCCGAGAACGCGATCCTGGTGGTCGCCGGCGACGTGACGCCCGACGAGGTCCGGCGGCTTGCAGAAGACACCTATGGCCGGGTCACGCCGCAGGGCGCGCGGCCGCTTCGGACCCGTCCTCGCGAGCCGGAGCCGCGGGCGATGCGCCGCATCGCGGTGGCCGACCCGAAGGTCGAGCAGCCGACCCTCCAGCGCCTCTATCTCACGCCCTCCTGCATGACCGCCCGCGACGGCGAGGGCCACGCCCTCGAACTGCTCGCCGAGGTGATCGGCGGCGGCGCGACCTCGTTCCTCTACCGCAAGCTGGTGCTGGAGATGGGCGTCGCGGTGAATGCCGGCGCCTGGTACATGGGCTCGGCCATCGACGACACGCGGTTTGCCGTCTACGCCGTGCCGGCCGAGGGCGTGAGCCTGGAGGCTCTGGAAGAGCACGTCGACCGCGTTCTGCGCCGTGTCCCCGAGGCGCTCGATCCGGAGGCGATCGAGCGGGCCAAGACCCGGCTCGTGGCCGAGACGGTCTACTCCTCCGACTCGCAGTCCTCGCTTGCCCGCATCTACGGCTCGGCGCTCGCCATCGGCGAGACCGTCGAGGAGGTGCGCGCCTGGCCGACCGAGATCGAGGCGGTGACCCGCGATCGGCTCGTGGCGGTGGCCGCCCGCTACCTCGTGCCCGCCCGCTCGGTGACCGGCTATCTCACCAAGGCCCGCGAGACGGATGTCGCGGTCGCCTGAGCCCGCCCGATTCTTCGCGCCGCCGGAGGGCCGGCGGCGCCGTTTGCGAAAAGACGCTTTAAGGAACTTCCGATGAATCTCGCCGAGACCGGCACCCGCACCGCGACCTCGCCGACCCAGGCGCTGCCGCTCGCGGCCGCCCCCGGCATCGAGGCGTGGCACGTCGCCTCGCCGGTGGTGCCGATGATCGCGCTCTCCTTCACCTTCGAGGGCGGTGCGGCGCAGGATGCGGAGGGCAAGGCGGGCACCGCGCAGATGATGGCGCGCCTGCTCGACGAGGGCGCGGGCGATCTCGATTCCGACGCCTTCCAAGAGGCGCTTGCTGCCCGCGCGATCGAGCTGAGCTTCCATACCGGCCCCGATTCCATCGGCGGCTCGCTCAAGACGCTGGTCAAGCACGCCGACGAGGCGATCCGCCTGCTCACCCTCGCGCTCGCCGAGCCGCGCTTCGACCCGGCCGCGATCGAGCGGGTGCGGGCGCAGATGATCGCCGGCCTGCGCTACCAGCAGAACGATCCCGGCGTGCTGGCCTCCCGCCGCTACTTCCGCGAGGCCTTCCCCGGCCACGCCTACGGCCGCCCCTCCGCCGGCACCGTCGAGACCCTGTCGGCGATCACCCGCGACGACCTCGTGGCGCTCCACCGCGCCGTGATCGGCCGCGGCAGCCTGAAGGTCGCCGCCGTCGGCGCCTTCGACGAAGAGGCGATCACCGGCATGGTCGCCCGTGCCTTCGGCAGCCTGCCCGAGGCCGGCCCGCTCAAGCCCGTGCCCCCGACCGCGATCAACGAACTCGGCCGGCGCATCGTCGTCGATCTCGACGTGCCGCAATCGGTGATCCGCTTCGGACTGCCGGGTGTGGCGTGGCGCGACCCCGACTTCATCCCGGCCTACGTGCTCAACCACATCCTAGGGGGCGGCGCCTTCACCTCGCGCCTGTTCCAGGAGGTGCGCGAGAAGCGCGGTCTGGCCTACTCGGTCGGCACCTCGCTCACCTCGCACCGGGGCGTGGCCATGACCTGGGGTTACACCGCCACCAAGAACGAGCGCGTGGTCGAGGCCCTCGACGTGATCGGCGAGGAAATCCACCGCCTCATCACCGACGGTCCCTCGGACGAGGAGCTGCAGAAGGCCAAGGACTACCTCACCGGCTCCTACGCGCTGGGCTTCGACACCTCGACCAAGATCGCCAACCAGCTGGTGCAGATCGCCTTCGAGGGGCTCGGCATGGACTACATCGCCCGCCGCAACGACCTCGTGGCGAGCGTGACCCAGGCCGATATCCGCCGGGCCGGCGCCCGGACACTGGGCGACGGCCGGATGCTGGTGGTCGCCGCCGGACGGCCGACGGGGCTGTAAACGACTTTTTCGAACGGGTTTGGACGGGGCCGGCACGCGGGAACGCGTGGCCGGCCTTTTTCATTTTCGGGAGCCGTTCTTAAAGTGTGTATTCTTGTGTAAGTGAATTGCGCCGGAAAGGCGATGGCGATAAGATCCTAAAGTGCAGGGCGGGTGAGCGACTTCGCGAAGT
>JAGTAM010000170.1 GCA_023422485.1 Pseudomonadota bacterium
GGTTGCTCCGTCCCGGCGAGTTCCTCCTCGGACGCCTCGCCGAACTGGAGAGGGGTCGACCAGATGTCGGGTGCCTGTCCGCCGCCCATCACGTCCGGCCCGGCGTTCATGACCCGATCGATTGGCAGAGAGATCTGCCGACGCGGGAGGGGAGCCATTGCCTGGGCGGCGTGCACCTCGATCGTCGGCGAAACTGAAGCGGCGCCAGGCGTTCTGCCTTCGTCCGGGGCGACAAAGATGAAGGCCAGTCCGGCGCAGAGCAGCAATGACGAGCTGCCAGACCGCGCCCTCCGCGACCGGATGCGCCTTGCTCTTGCGAGAGGATACTCGAACTTACGCATACGCCGATCCGAGCCTCGCATCGGCTCCTTGGCCACAAACTTGTGGTTAAGGAAGATTAACTAAGATTAGGAATTGCGGCAAGGATTGACAGATTCTGGTCTGCGGTTCGCGAATCGTCCGTGGGGCGTAGCTCCCTGCCATCGTCCAGTCCCACCGATCGCCCCCCGCTCCAAGGGGTTCGTGGTATGATGCAGAAGGCGCCCCATCCGACAATCCGGGGCGCCGCAGACATGCGAGACCGGACATGGTTCAGCCCTTATCGGCGGTTGCTGTCGTAGCCCTGGTTGCGGCCCTCTTCGTCAGTTTCGGTCCGGCCGCTGCGGATTGCAGGTCCGCCCCGGAGCCGAAGGTGGACTGGAGGGGCTGCAGCAAGACCTCGCTCCTCCTCGATCGGACGGACCTCTCCGGGGCCACGATGCCCAATGCAATGCTCACTTCGACGACCCTTGAGGGGGCAAACCTCAAGGGGGCCAAGATGGCCGAAACCGAGCTGAGTTTCGCTCGACTCGACGGCGCGGATCTCTCGAATGCCGATCTCTCGCGGGCAGTCGGCTGGCGCACTTCCTTCAAGGGCGCGAACCTTGCGCAGGCTAGCCTGGAGATGGCGCAGATGAGCCGCGCCAATTTCGAGAAGGCCAAGCTTGCGGGCGCGAACTTCCTGAAATCGGAGATGAACCGATCCGATTTCGAGGGCGCGGACCTGACCGGCGCCCGAATGTCCCGGGCGGAGTTGGCGCGCGTGGACCTCACGAAGGCCGCACTGGGGCAGGCGGATTTCAGCTACTCCAACCTGTCCCGCGCGCGGCTCGACGGCGCACATCTCGACGGCGCCAAGTTCACCGGCACGTATCTCTATCGTGCACAACTCGGGGGCGCGGATCTCACAAAGTCGAGCGGTTTGACCCAGGCCCAGATCGACCTCGCCTGCGGAACTCCCCAGACCAAGCTTCCCGCGGGGCTGACCGCCCCGAAGCATTGGCCGTGCAACACCGAGGACGACTGAAACTCCGCTTCGGGCACCCTTGGCGCAGGGCGCCGGGTCGCCTATATTCGGGAGGTCGGGGCAACCCGGCTATGATCGTAGAGGCAGAGTGGAATAGGCGTTTAGGACGCGGGTTCAATTCCCGCCGCCTCCACCAGGAGCGCATGGGTTCGTGCGTTCCTGACGGGGGCGACTTGGGTTCGACTAGGCGCGGTAAAGGCTAGGCTGCGATTGGGCTGAGCTACGGCCCTGATAGTGCAAATTCACAAATGCCAACGACAACGTTGACATGGGTGAGGTTCGCCTCGCGGCGTAACCATCCGGGGCTCGGGAAAGCCTAGCAACAGAAACGGCGCCTCCGGGCGCCGTTCCCATTTGGGGTGATGCTTCTTGAAAACTGGAGGCCCGGCCCTGGATTTGAACCAGGGCTGCAGAACGTTGCACCGCTCGTGAGTAGCCACTCCTCCACCGGGCCGCAGGACCGGTGTAGCGCAGTGTCTCACAAGAAAAGGTTAGCAGAACGACTTCAACCCGCGGTGCGTCGGCAATTGGTGGAACCAGAGCGGAGTCGAACCGCCCACCTCTTCTTACGAAGCGCTCTGCCTTGAGCTATGGCCCCGTGTCCGCGCGGGAGCGTGGAACGGATAGCGCGCCTGACGGCGCTGTCGACCGCTTCGTTAAGTGTTGGTTAACCAGCGCGCCCCGCGCGGCTGCTCGACGGGGGCCGGCCATTCTGGCACATTATCGGCTGCGCCGGCTGCTCGAGGTGGTGCCACATGGGACGTCCAGCCGCACGGGTCACCGACATCACCTCGCATGGTCCGCCGCTCAATCCTGGACCCGGCAGCCCCAACGTGCTCATCGGAAAGCTGCCCGCCTGGCGGGGGCTTCCGGCTGCAGCCGCGGCTGCCCTGCAAGCCGCCCAGCAGGCGAGCGACGCCGTCATCAAGACGGCGGAGGCGGCCACCGTCGCGGCGGCCGGAACGCCCGGCGCACCAGCCGCCTATGCGGCGGAGCAGGCGGCGAAGACGGCTGCCGCCACGGCAATGAGTTCGCTGATGAGCGGACTGGCAGCGGGGGCGGCTGCCGCGACGGGCGGGATGGGCGCGCCGGACATGCACGTCTGCCCGATCCCCACCCCGGTCCCGCCGCACGGTCCCGGCTACGTGATCGACGGATCGCAGACGGTGCTTGTCAACGGCCTCCCGCTCTGCCGGCAAGGCGACAAGGTGCTCGAGGCGCTTGGGGGCCCCGATCCGATCGCGAAGGGAGAGTTCACTGTCCTGGTCGGCGGCTGAGGCAGAGGGTCACCTCCAGCTAAAGTCGAGTCGACCATCGGTCGGGCGCGTGCGAAGTTGTTCCGGCGGCGCTCCTCATCCAAGAGATCATCGATGCATCTTGCGCGAGTTCTTGCCGTCGCCGCGCTTTTCGTTGCCAGCACTGCTGCCACCGCCCAGAAGGTCGATATGGGCACGATCAAGTGCGACGAATTTCTCAAAGCTCCTTCAGAGTTCCATGGTCAGGTCCTCATGTGGCTTACCGGCTACATGGCGGATGAGGATGCTGACCCGGTCATCGATTTCGACAAGATGGCCGAGAACGGCAAGAAACTCGGCGCTTATTGTGCCCAGAACCCTGCTTCCGGCCTGATGACGGCAGCCGAGAACGCGATGCAATAGAGGCCGCTCGTGGCAGGCCAGGGCAGTCTAATCGCCGGTTGTCGCTGCGGAATTTGACTTTCCGGCAGGTCTTGCCTAAGTCGACGGCCACAATCGAGACGAGCGAGCTTTTCAGCCGCCGACCGGTCCGGGGTCCGACGCAGCAGCGTCACAGGCTTCGCCGGAGGTCAACGCCCGACAGCGCGATGCGCCCTCGGGCGTTGTTGGCGTTTGGGCGCACGCTCGCCACATGCGGCCCGAATGGGTGCAAGCTATGGCGGACCAGGAACTGCGCATCGAAGATGCCTTGAACGAGACCTGCCCGTGGTCGGGAAAGCCGATCGCGGCGGATTCGCTCACCCTTTATGCCGGGGCCGTCGTCGGCTTCTGCAATCCCGGCTGCCGCGACAAGTTCGAAAAGGCCGTCAATCATTTCGAGGCCGCGCTGGCGAGCAGGCGGCTTGAAGCCTCGATGGGTGGGACGGCCGAGTAGCATGTTCGAAGGTCTCTCCGAAAAACTCTCCTCGATCCTCGATGGCCTGACGCGCCGCGGGGCGCTCACGGAAGAGGACGTCAACGCTGCGCTGAGGGAAGTGCGGCGCGCGCTGCTCGAGGCGGATGTCGCGCTCGAGGTGGTGCGGAGCTTCGTCGACAAAGTCCGCACCCGGGCGGTGGGCGCCGAGGTCGTCAAGTCGGTCACGCCCGGCCAGATGGTCGTCAAGATCGTCCACGACCAGCTTGTCGAGATGCTCGGCTCGGACGCCGAGACGATCGACCTGAATGCGGTCCCGCCGGTGCCGATCCTGATGGTCGGCCTGCAAGGGTCGGGCAAGACGACCACGACGGCAAAGATCGCCAAGCGCCTGACCGACCGGTCCGGCCGGCGCGTGCTGATGGCGTCGCTCGACACGCGGCGGCCGGCCGCGATGGAGCAGCTCGCGATCCTCGGCAAGCAGGTCGGGGTCGAGACGCTGCCGATCGTCGCCGGCCAGAGCGCCGTCCAGATTGCCCGGCGCGCCATGGAGGCCGCAAGGCTCGGCGGGTTCGACGTCGTGATGCTCGACACCGCCGGCCGCGTAACCGTCGCCGAGGCCCTGATGGCCGAGGCGGCGGACGTGAAGGCCGCCACCGATGCACATGAGGTCCTGCTCGTCGCCGATGCCCTTACGGGTCAGGATGCCGTCAACACGGCTCGCGCCTTCGATGGCCGCATCGGCGTGACGGGCATCGTGCTCACCCGCATGG
>JAGTAM010000202.1 GCA_023422485.1 Pseudomonadota bacterium
GCTGCCTCACCGGCGAGCACGGCGTCGGCATCGAGAAGCGCGAGCTGATGCGCTTCCAGTACGCGCAGGAGGATCTCGAACAGCAGATGCGCGTGCGCAACGTGTTCGACCCGGCCTGGCTGATGAACCCGGCCAAGGTGTTCCCGCTCGAGGGCCGGGTTGCGGCCTGACCGGCGGAACGGATGGGGTCGGCGGCCGGTTGGCGTCTCACCCGATCGCATCGGCCCGGAGCCTCGATTTCCGGGCGATGCTTTCATGAGAGGCTTACGCCAAGAGGTACGTGCCATGAAGCATCGGATTCTCACTGCCGCCGTCCTCGCCCTCGGCGTCGCGGCCCTCGCCAGCCCGGCTGAGGCCAAGGGCTGCCTCAAGGGGGCCGTCGTCGGCGGTGCGGCGGGCAGCATGGCCGGCCACGGCAAGGCCGGTGCCGCCGCGGGTTGCGTCATCGGCCACCACGAGGCCAACAAGAAGGACAAGGCGGGCGGACAGAACGCGCAGCCAGCTCCGGCCAGGTAAGCGAGCGTCCCACGTGCCGCGCTACTTCTTCCACACCCGCATCGCCGCCGACACGCTTACCGACGAGGACGGCGTGGAGCTGCGCGATCCCGATCAGGCGTGGCGAGTGGCGCGGGCGACGATCCGGGCGAGCCTGGAGGACGAGGGCGGTGACCCGCGCCTCGTCGCGGCCATCCTCGTCGTCACCGACGAGACGGGCGAGGTGGTCCTGGAATTCCCCTTCGCCGAGGCGATCGACGCGGCGGACGATCCGGCCGAGCCGGGGGAGGGGACCCTGCATTGAGCGGGCGGGCTCCTACCCGGCCGGCCCGAGCCGCTCGCAGCGGAACGCGCCGTAGCCGCTGCGGGCCAGCCGCTCCGCCAGTGCCGGCAGGAACAGTTCCGCCTCGCTCGCCAGTGTCCAGGGCGGATTGATGACGACAAGGCCGGTGCCGGTCAGCCGCGCCGGATCGTCGGGCCGCTCGATCATCAGGTCGAGACGAAGCGCAGGACGCTCCAGCCCCTGGTCGAGGGCGCCCGCCATGCGGTCGATCCCGGCGACGTCCTTGATCGGGTACCAGCCGAGATATGTCCCGGTCGGCCACTTCCGCGCGGCCTTCATCAGGTGCGCGCCCAGCCGGTCGATCTCGCCACGCTCCTCGTAGGGCGGGTCGATCAGCACGAGGCCTCGGCGCTCCGGCGGCGGGATCAGCGCATTGAGGGCGGTCCAGCCGTCGAGATGCATCACCTTGGTGCGGGAATCGCTGGCGTAGCGCTGCGCCAGCGTCTGCGCGTCGGCCGGATGCAGCTCCACGAACACGCCTTTGTCGCCCGCGCGCAGATGCTCGCGAATGATCGCGGGCGAGCCGGGATAGGTGGTGGGGCCGAAACGCGCCTTCACCGCCGCGACCGCCGCGCGGTAGGGCGCGAGCAGGGCCTCGACCTCCGGTTCGAACGGCGCGTCGAGCCGGCCGAAGCCGTCACGCCATTCGCCGGTGCGCCCGGCCTCGTCCGCCTCGAGATCGTAGATGCCGAGGCCCGCATGGGTGTCGATCGCCCGGAACGGTTTGTCCTTGGCGCAGAGATGCACGAGCACGCGCGTCAGCACGAGATGCTTGAGCACGTCCGCGAAATTGCCGGCATGGAAGGCGTGGCGGTAGTTCAGAGCACAATCCTCACTGAGTAAGGCCCGCGCATATCAGGAAAGTCGTGTTTGCGTCAGCGCGCCGCTTCGACCGACACCTCGCCCGCGCGGCAGTTTTGGCGCGCGACCTCGGGGCAGGGGGTGAAGCCGCGCAGATCCTTCGAGAAGCAGATCCGCACCTCCTGCAGCTGCCCGCGGCGGCAGGTCACCGACATCATGTCGGGGCGCAGGCCCTTGTTGGCCATCACGAATTGCCGGGCGATCTCGATCGGGGCGGCCCGCATGTCCCCCTGCGGCTTCACGAAAGCCTCGGGGATCGTCACCGCCTCGCGGGCCGTCTTCACCGCTTTGAAGTAGGCGACCGGATCGAGCCCGGAGCAGGTGCCGTGGGTGCGCCATTCGTGGCGGGCGAGGCCTTCGCTCGGCATGATCTCGCCCGCGGCCTCGACCGCGTTGCGGGTCAGCGGGCGCTCCACCGCCGAGCAATTCGAGGGATAGCCGCGCTCGTATTGCGGCCACAGTCCATGCACCACGAAGCCGAGACCGCGGCCCGGCGCGCATTGCCCGTTGCGGTCGCGGCGCGCGCCCTCGCCGTCGCAATAGGTCGGCGACCACGACAGCGCCAACACGTAGAAGTCGAATGCGCCGGGCTCACCGCCGCGGCGAAAGCCGCCGAAATCCTGCGCCTGCGCGCCGGGGGCCAGGGTGAGGCCGAGGGCCAGGGCGAGGCGGCGAAGGCGAGGCATGGAGGGGACTCGGCGAGCGGGACGTTTCAGGACGATGCCGGGCGCGGAGTGCAAGTCAAGCGTGTGTCCGCCGCCCGTTCGCCTTTCCAACCCTCGATCAGGGCCGGGCCATCCGGCAGGCAGACGCATAGGCGTAGGCGTTGTTGCGGTCGAGGCCGTGGACGCAGAAATCGACGCCCCAGGTCGAGCCGATGATGCCGAGGCTCTCGCGCACCGAGTAATCGACCTTGCGCCGCACTCCGTCCGAGGTCGTGGCCAGCGCCGAGCAGTAGCGGCGCGGGATGAAGTCGACGCCATAGGGCCGCCACGCCGTGCGCTCAATCCGCTCATAGGAGACGATCGTCAGCGACGAGTTCCAGAACTTCGCCTCCTTCTCGGCGAACTGGGTCGAGACCTTCTCCAGAACGTCGGCGTCCTGGCAGCCGGGGATGTCGGCGTCGTAGGGGAAGGTCTGTTCCTCGGCCGGCGAGATCTCCTCGCGGCCGGAGCGGGCCAGCGCCGGCAGTACGGACGACGCCGTGAAGAGGCCGAGCGCCAAGACGGCGAGGGGAAGGTTCGGGCGCATGCCGCTCTGATCCGCCTGTTGAGGGTGCCGCGCGACGCTCGCCCTCGCAGGACGTGTCGCGGCGGGCACCGGATGGGCGAAAGACGATGCGCCGCGCTTGGCTCAAGTCAAGCTTCGACCGGGCGCGGGCGCCGCTTTTGCGCCGGCCTGGGGTGTGCCGGGCACACTCCGGACGGATTAATAGATCGGCTCGTCCGGACCGTGATCTGCGGTGTGGGGCGCGGCGAGCGACAGCGGCGCGTAGGCCGCGTCGTGCGC
>JAGTAM010000210.1 GCA_023422485.1 Pseudomonadota bacterium
GGCCAATATGGGCCTCTACGGCTGCCCGACGACGGTCAACAACGTCGAGTCGATCGCGGTGGCGGGCACGATCCTGCGCCGCGGCGGCGCGTGGTTCGCCGGCCTCGGCGGCAAGAACAACACCGGCACGAAGCTGTTCTGCGTCTCTGGCCACGTCAACAAGCCCTGCAACGTCGAGGAAGAGCTCGGCATCACCTTCCGCGAGCTGATCGACAAGCATTGCGGCGGCATGCGCGGCGGTTGGGACAACCTCCTGTGTTCGATCCCCGGCGGCTCTTCGGTGCCGCTTGTGCCGGCCGAGCAGATCATCGACGCCAAGATGGACTTCGACACCCTGCGCAACCTCGGCTCCGGCCTCGGGACCGCGGCGGTGATCGTGCTCGACAAATCGACCGACATCGTCGGCGCGATCGCCCGCATCTCTTACTTCTACAAGCATGAGTCCTGCGGCCAGTGCACGCCCTGCCGCGAGGGCACCGGCTGGATGTGGCGCGTGCTGACCCGCATGGCCGCCGGCCGGGCGCAGAAGCGCGAGATCGACATGCTGCTCGAAGTCACCAAGCAGGTCGAGGGCCACACGATCTGCGCGCTCGGCGACGCCGCCGCGTGGCCGATCCAGGGCCTGATCCGGCACTTCCGGCCCGAGATCGAGAAGCGGATCGACCAGTACAGCGCGAACCCGCACATGGATGCGGTGCCGATGGCGGCGGAGTGAGCGCCGCCCCGATGCTCACCTTCGAGATGACCCGATGACCAAAATCCTCATCGACGGCACCGAGGTCGATGTTCCGGCCGACTACACGCTGCTGCAAGCCTGCGAGATCGCGGGCGCGGAGATTCCGCGCTTCTGCTTCCACGAGCGGCTGTCGATCGCCGGCAATTGCCGCATGTGCCTGGTCGAGCTGAAGGGCGCGCCGAAGCCGGTGGCGTCGTGCGCCTATGCGGTCAAGGATTGCCGCCCCGGCCCCAACGGCGAGCCGCCGGAAGTGCTGACGCGTTCCGGCACGACGAAGAAGGCGCGCGAGGGGGTGATGGAGTTCCTCCTCATCAACCACCCGCTCGATTGCCCGATCTGCGACCAGGGCGGCCATTGCGACCTGCAGGATCAGGCGATGGCCTACGGCGTCGACTCGACCCGCTACAGCGAGAACAAGCGCGCGGTCGAGGAGAAGTATATCGGCCCGCTGGTGCGCACGGCGATGAACCGCTGCATCCACTGCACCCGCTGCGTCCGCTTCCTGGCGGAAGTGGCCGGCGTGCCGGATCTCGGCGCCATCGGCCGCGGCGAGGACATGGAAATCACGAGCTACCTCGAACAGGCGATGGGCTCGGAGCTTCAGGGCAACGTCGCCGACCTCTGCCCGGTCGGCGCCCTCGTCCACTTGCCGCAGAGCTACAACGTGCGCCCGTGGGAGCTGCACAAGACCGAATCCGTCGACGTGATGGATGCGGTGGGCTCGGCGATCCGCATCGATGCCCGCGGCCGCGAGGTGATGCAGATCGAGCCGCGCATCAGCGAGGAGATCAACGAGGAGTGGATCTCCGACAAGACCCGTCACGTGGTCGACGGCCTGCGCCTCCAGCGTCTCGACCGCCCGTTCCTGCGCGAGAACGGCCGCCTGCGCCCCGCCTCCTGGGGGGAAGCCTTCTCGGCGATTGCCGCCAAGGTGAAGGGGGCCGATCCGAAGCGTGTCGGCGCGCTCGTCGGTGACCTTGCCGGCGCGGAGGAGATTTTTGCGCTCAAGCAGCTGATGGGGTCGCTCGGGGTCACGAACCTCGATGCGCGTCAGACCGGCGAGGCGATCGATCCGGCCTGGGGCCGGGCCGCCTACACGTTCGGCGCGACCATCCCCGGCATCGAGCAGGCCGACGCGATCCTCATCGTCGGCGCCAATCCGCGCACGGAAGCTTCGCTCCTCAACGTGCGTATCCGCAAGCGCTGGCGCATGGCTCCGGTCTCGATCGGCCTGATCCTCGACGAGCAGCCGGACCTGACCTACCCCTACACCTATCTCGGCGCCGGCACCGACACGCTCGGCTCCATCGCCAAGGGCGAGCACAGCTTCCTCGATGTGCTGAAAAAGGCGGAACGTCCGCTGATCATCGTCGGCGAAGGCGGGCTCGGTTCGCTCGCCGCTGCTGCGGCGCTGGCCAAGGATGTCGGTGCGGTCGCTGACGGCTGGAACGGCTTCGGCGTGCTGGCCACGGCGGCGGCCCGCGTCGGCGCCCTCGATCTCGGCTTCGTGCCGGGGGAGGGGGGATTGACCTTCTCAGCAATGCTGGAGCCGGGTGCGCTGGACGTCGTGTTCAACCTCGGTGCCGACGAGAGGGTGATCGGGCCCGGCGCCTTCGTGATCTACCAGGGCACCCACGGCGATGCCGGCGCCAGCCGCGCCGACGTGATCCTGCCGGGCGCCGCCTACACCGAGAAGAGCGCGACCTACGTCAACCTCGAGGGCCGGGTGCAGATGGCCAACCGCGCCGGCTTCCCGCCGGGCGACGCCCGCGAGGACTGGGCGATCCTGCGCGCGCTCTCCGACGTGCTCGGCAAGCGCCTGCCCTACGACTCGCTCGCCGCCCTGCGGAAGGCGATGTACGCCGCCCATCCGCATCTTGCGGCGGTCGGGCAGGTCGAAGCCTCCGACGCGGCGGCTACCCTCGATCGGCTCGCCGCCCTTCTGGGCACGACGGAGAAGGCCGCCTTTTCCTCACCGATCGCCGACTTCTACCTCACCAATCCGATCGCCCGCGCCTCGCGGGTGCTCGCCGAGTGCTCCAGCCTCGCCCGGGGCCGTGCCCTCGAAGCGGCGGAATAAGGGACGCGCGCAATGACCTTCTGGGAAGTGCTCGGCACCGTCCTCCTGATCGCGCTGAAGAGCTTCGTGCTGCTGGCAGCACTCCTCGTCTTCATCGCCTACGCGCTGCTGGCCGACCGCAAGATCTGGGCGGCGGTGC
>JAGTAM010000262.1 GCA_023422485.1 Pseudomonadota bacterium
GCGATCCCCTGCCCGGCAATGTCCGGAGCCGAGCCGTGCACCGGCTCGAACACCGAGGGGAAGAGCCGGTCCGGGTTGATGTTGCCCGAAGGGGCGATGCCGATAGTGCCGGTGCAGGCCGGCCCGAGGTCGGAGAGGATATCGCCGAACAGGTTCGAGGCCACCACCACGTCGAACCGGTCGGGGTTCAGCACGAAATGCGCGGTCAGAATGTCGATGTGGTACTGGTCCCATCGGACGTCGGGGTAGCTTTCCGAAACGGCCCGCACGCGCTCGTCCCAGTACGGCATGGTGATCGAGATGCCGTTCGACTTGGTGGCCGAGGTCAGATGCTTCTTCGGGCGGCTCTGCGCCAGTTCGAAGGCGAATTTCAGCACGCGATCGACGCCGTGGCGGGTGAAGATCGATTCCTGCACCGCGAACTCGCGCTCCGTGCCGGGAAACATCCGGCCGCCCGCGTTCGAATACTCGCCCTCGGTGTTCTCGCGGACCACCCAGAAGTCGATGTCGCCGGGCTTGCGGCCGGCGAGCGGGCTGGCGACGCCCGGCATCAGCCGTACCGGGCGCAGGTTGACGTACTGGTCGAACTCACGCCGGAACTGGATCAGCGATCCCCACAGCGAGACGTGGTCGGGCACGCGCTCGGGCATGCCGACGGCGCCGAAGAAGATCGCGTCGTGGGAGCCGATCTGCGCCTTCCAGTCCTCGGGCATCATCCGCCCGTGCGCCTCGTAGTAGTCGCAGCTCGCGAAATCGAACCAGTCCTGCACGATCTCGAAGCCGTGGCGGGCTCCGGCCCGCTCCAGCACCCGCACGCCCTCGGGCACCACTTCCTTGCCGATGCCGTCGCCGGGGATCACCGCGATCCGGTAGCTGCGCTTCGTCCCGCCCATGCTCGTCGCCTTCGTGTCGGCCCCCGCGCCTCACTTGCGCCGGCAGCCGGCGACGTCAATGGCAAGCGATGGTCGGCAAAGGCACAATCGGCAACGGACAATCGGCGCGTGACGAAAGGGCGGTGACGGATCAGTTGATCGAGCCGGTCGTCTCGCCGGGGCAGGCTTGCCGGGTGCCGGTGCGCAGAACCCGCTTCAGGCGCAGCGGCTGCGCGCCGTCGGCGCTGTTCAGCGTACCGACGAGCGCCTCGGGTCCGGCCGTGCCGCGGAAGCTGACCGGGCCGGTGCTCGTTTCGATCGCGAAGGCCACTGCCTTGGTGCCGTCATCGACCGTCACCGCCGTCTCGATCGGCGCAGGCAGGCCGGCCCCCTCATAGACGAGGTTGTCGCTCCCGGGCCAGCGCTTGAGGGTGATGCGCCGGCCGGTCTGCGCGCCGTCCTCCGGCATCGTGCAGAGGTCGGCGTAGATGTAGGTGCCGGCGACCCAACGCGGCTGTGCCGTGACCGGAGCGGCGGCCGCGGCGAGGAGCGCGAGGCCGCCGAGGAAACCGGTACGGGCAAATTGGCCGGCTGACGGCATGTCGATCCTCTCCTTCGGGCGGTCCGTGCCGCGCCGGAGATGAAAGAATCGCGCCAGACCAAGTTCCTTCGCGCCGACCGACAGGTGTGCCGCAGCACGCGGACCCTATCCCGCGCTCGTGCTCTGCCACGCCTCGCGCCCCGCGTGATCGAGGATGACGAAATCCTCGTCGCTCAGGCGCAGGTCGGCGCCGGCCGCGTTCTGTGCGAGGTGGTCCGGATCGCCGGTGCCGGGGATCGGCAGCATCACCGCTGAGCGCTTCAGGAGCCAGGCCAGCGCCACCGCGCCGCCGCTGGCGCCGAGGCGCCCGGCGATCGCGTCCAGGGCGGAACCCGGACCGGTCAGCGACCCCTTGTCGAGGGGCGCCCACGGGATGAAGCCGATGCCGTGCTGCTCGCAATGGGCCAGCACCGCCTCGCTGGTGCGATCGACGAGGTTGTAGCGGTTCTGCACGGTCGCGACCGGAAAGTACTTTTGGGCCGCCTCGATGTCCTCGACCGAGACCTCGGAGAGGCCGACATGGCGGATCAGCCCCTCCTCCCGCATCCGGGCGATCGCCTCGAACTGCACTTCGCGGGGACAGTCCGGCCCGATCCGGTGGAGTTGCCACAGGTCGATTCGCTCGAGCCCGAGGCGTCGCAGGCTCATCAACACGCACTGACGCAGGTAGTCGGGATTGCCGACCGGGCGCCAGATATCGGGACCGTGCCGGGTCAGGCCGCCTTTCGTGGCGATGACGAGTCCCTCGTAGGGGTAAAGCGTCTCGCGGATCAGGTCTTCGCTGACGAAGGGGCCGTAGCTGTCGGCCGTGTCGATGAGATCGATTCCGAGGCCGGGTACCGCCCGCAGGGTCGCCTTCGCCCGCTCGCGGTCCGGCGGATCGCCCCAGATGCCCGCTCCGGTGACACGCATCGCGCCGAAGCCGAGACGATGAACGATGAGATCCCCGCCGATCGCGAAGGTGCCGGATGCCTCGACGCTCGCCATGCCTGTCTCCCTTTCACAGCGCCCCTGTTGCGGGAGAACCCGAAAGGCGGCCGCAGGGTCCGCCGGAAGGCCGCGCCGAACGCCTGCTCTCTCCGCGCCGGAGGTCAGGAGGGGGCGAGCCTCATCGACTTCGCGGCGGCGCGGGCGGTCAGTCCCGACCCCGCCGCGAAGTCGGCCGCTCAGGCTGCCCGGATGGCGGCGAGGAAGTCCTCGACCTCGCGCCGCACGTTCTCGGATTGAACCGACAGTTCAGACGAGGCCATCATCACCTGCTGGGCCGCCGAACCGGTCTCGCTCGACAGGGCCTGCACCTGCGCGACGCTCATCGAGACGTCCTGGGTGCCGCGGGCTGCCTCGGCGGCATTGCGGGCGATCTCGTTGGTGGCGGCCGTCTGCTGGACGACGGTGGCCGCGATCGATCCCGTGATGTCGTTCACCGACACGATGGTCCGGCCGATCTGCTGGATCGCGTCGAGGGCCTGCGCGGAGGCCGATTGGATCGCGGCGACCTGATCGGAGATCGCCTCCGTGGTGCGCGCGGTCTGCGCAGCGAGTTCCTTCACCTCGGTGGCGACGACCGCGAAGCCGCGTCCCGCTTCCCCGGCCCGCGCCGCCTCGATGGTGGCGTTGAGGGCGAGCAGATTCGTCTGGCTGGCAAGTCCGGAGATCATCGTCACCGCCTCGCCGATCTTCTCCGCCGCCCGGCTGAGATCGGTCATCGAGACGGTGGTCACGCCGGCCTCGTGGCTGGCGTGGTTGGCCACGTCGTTGGATTGCTGGACACGGCGTTCGATCTCGGTGAGCGAGGCGACCATCTCCTCGGCCGCGGCGGCGACCGTCTGCACGTTCAGGGTGGCCTCCTCGGCCGCGGCGCTGGAGGAGACCGCGCGCCCGTTGGTGCTCTCGGCGACCTGCGTCATCGAGCGGGCGGTGGAGTCCAGTTCGGTCGCGGCCGACGTGACGATCGCGATGGAGGCCGCGATCTTCTGCTCGAATCCGCGCACGAGTCCATCGACGCGGTCGGCCCTGTGCTGGCGGGCGGAAGCCTGCGAGGCCTGCTCCGCTTCGAGCGCGATGCGCGCCACCGCGTTCTGGCGGAACACCTCCACAGCCTCGGCCATCCGGCCCATCTCGTCGGTCGCGTCCTGAGACGGCACCGCGACGGCCGTCTCGCCCGCGGCGAGGCGGCTCATGGCGGCGGTCATGCCCGCGATCGGGTGGATCAGGCTGCGCGCGATCAGGAAGGCCAGGGTGGCGCCCGCGGCCAGGATCAGGCCGAGCAGGGCGAGCTGAACGGTCTGGGCCCGTTGCATCAGGGCGTTGCTCTGCTCGACGCCCTCCTTCAAGGCCGCTTCCAGCTTGCCGCGCACGGAGAGGCCGACGGCGTTGATGCCGTCCACCTTCGGCTTCAGCGTCTCGTCGAAGAAGGCCTCGCTCTCGACGATGGCCCGGGACGCGGCGGCGAAGCTCGTATTGAGGCGGTTCAGAGCCTCGCCGACAGGTTTCAAGGTTTTCTGGTCGGCCGCGGAGAGGCTGAGGCCACTCAGCTTCGCCAGGGCCGCCTCGGCGTTGGCGAAGGCGCCGGCGGAAAGGCCGCGCCCCTTCGGATCCTTGGTGGCGAGGAAGCGCCAATTCATGATGCGGAAGAGGAGGATCGTGCGCTCGACCTCCACGGCCTGGGCGATCACCGCATCCTGGCCGGTAGCCCGCAGCTGCGCCACGAGCGTGCCCGAGGCCTTGGTCAGCTCATCCCCGTTCATATAAACGCCAGCGCGGTTCTCGCGGATCTGGGCGCCGAGCTCGACCAATCTGGGCAGCGTCTGGCGGAGCTCGGTGGATTGATCCCGAAGTCGCTCGTAGGCCGCGCGGCGCTCAGGGCTCGGCGTGGTCGCGATCAGTTTCTCGGCGTTCTGCCGGATCGCATCGAGCGATGCGAACATCCCCGTCGTGTAATCCGGCTCCTGAGTGAGCCTGTACTGGGCTGCTTGGCCGACCAGCCGGTCCGATAGGCCGTTGATGGTGTAGAGATTCCGCGCAGCCGACTCAAACTGGGCTCGGCTCTGGAACATCTCATCGAGACTATCGAGCTGCGTGTAAGCGAAGACACCCATGCCGCAGGATATCGCGACCAACAACGAAAATCCGCCGTACAAGCGCGTGCGAATACCTGTCTTCATCGTCATGCAGCCAATCAATTGATGTTGATTGGAGTGTGTCCATCCGCGCCTTTCCGGCAGATTAACATATGACCATAAGGGCTGAAAAATGATGCAACAGCATGATAAAGGAGCGGACAATACGTCAGGATGACTGCGCAACCTGAGAGATTTTCGTAAGCCCGAGCCGCATTTTTCCGGTTTCTCCGACGATAGATTTCGCGGTGCAGACCGGAAAGTCAGCTTAAACACCACCGATCCGAGCCATCGGACGCATTCGAGGCGAGGATCTGTCGCCCGTGACACGCCAGGCGCGGGCGAGAACGAAAAAACGCCCGCTCTAGGAGCGGGCGCGAAGTTGAGGGGATCGAGACAGGAAAAGCGGCGGAGCCGAAACGGTTCCGCCGGATCATGCGGGGGGGTCAGCCCTCCTTCTTGCCAAGCGCAACGGCGACGAAGCGGGTCTGGCCCTTGGCGCTCTTCACCCGCATCAGCACGGCCTTGCGGCCATTCGACTCCGCGGCGCGGATCTGGGTCTGAACGTCGGAGGGCTTCGAGACACTGGTCCCGGCGACATCCAGGATTACGTCGCCCTGCGCGATGCCCTTCGCCGCGGCAGGGCCGTCGGGATCGACATCCATCACCGCCACGCCCTCGTCGCCGAGGCCGATCTCGCTGGCCGGCGCCAGGCTCAGTCCGAGCCGGGTCTGGTTGCCGGAGAAGCTGTCGCCGCGGCTCGCCACCTTGCCATCGCTAGGCAGCGTGCCGAGTTCGACCGTTGCGGTGTCGCTCTTGCCGTTGCGCAGGTAGGCGAGCTTCACCTCGGTGCCGGGCTTGAGGCCGGCGATACGCCGCGACAGGTCGCGGGCATCGTTGACCGGCGCGCCGTTGACCGATTCGATCACGTCGCCCGATTTCAGCCCGGCCTTGGCGGCCGGCGTGCCGCTCTCGGCGTGATCGACCAGGGCGCCCTTGGCCTTGTCGAGACCCAGCCCCTCGGCGATGTCCTTCGTCACCGGCTGCACCTGCACGCCGAGATAGCCGCGCACCACCTTGCCGTCGGTCCGGAGCTGATCGACCACTGTCTGCACCGTCTCCGCGGGGATCGCGAAGGCGAGGCCGACGGAGCCGCCGGACGGCGAGGCGATCGCCGTGTTCACGCCCACGACCTCGCCGTTGACGTTGAAGGTCGGTCCGCCGGAATTGCCCTTGTTGATCGGCGCATCGATCTGCAGGAAGTC
>JAGTAM010000344.1 GCA_023422485.1 Pseudomonadota bacterium
CCGCACCCGCGAAACGGCGGCGCTCACCCCGCGCGGGCCCTTTTCTTCATCTGACGGTTTCGCGCGGGATCGTCAGCCGACGAAGATGTAGCCGGCCATCCGCTTGGCCTCGATCGGATCGTAGCCAAGCCGCATCCGCAGCTTCTTGCGCAGCTTGCTGATATGGCCCTCCACCACGCTCTCCTCGACGCTGGTGTCGAGGTCGCCGTAGACGGCGGTGAAGATCTGGCCCTTCGTCACCTGCCGACCGCGGTTCTTCGCGAGATATTCGAGGATGTGCCGCTCGCGCCGGGGCAGGATCAGGCAGGCGCCGTCGATCTCCGGGTCGCGTCCATCGGAGTAGACCTTGAGGCGGCTGGCCCGATCGGGGGCAGGGGTCGGCTCGACGCCGCGGCCGGTCCGGCGCCGGATCGCGGTGGCGCGAGCGATGATCTCGCGGACATGGACGGGCTTGCGCACCACGTCGTCGATACCGGCGGTGAACAGCGCCAGGGTCTGCTCAAGGGAGCGGGTCTCGTTGAGGGCGATGATCGGCGCCCGGCTGAGCGAGCGGATCGCCACGGTGCAGGAGGCACGGTCGGCGCAATCGCCGATCAGGAAGCCGTCGATCGCCTCGACGTCGATCCGGGGAGCCGCGTCGAGCCAGCCCTTCATCGAATCGATGGCCAGACCCTGCGCTCTCACACCCTCGGCGCCGAAGCCGGCAACGTAGTGTTCGGTGACGCTCTGCCGCTCGTCGACAACGATATACATCGTCAGTGCTCGAAGATGTGCGAGGTCATTGCGTCCCACGCGAAGATCCTTCGCGAGCCGCCATGGCCGTTCAACTTGTGAATAGGGTTGCCGAACGCTGCCGGATGACGGCCTGAAGAGCTTGCCGAGTGTGATCGGCGCCTCTCGCTTGCCGCTTCCTCCAACATTTGACGGTCTTAGCTTTTTGGTTGGAATGGTTAACGACGCGTTAAGGCCAAGCTCGGAGCGGAGCAGGCGTTAGGAGTTTGGTCACCTCGCATCCGCGCTCGTGACAGATGTGTCACAGTGTGACGCGCTGGCCTCGGTGCGGCCCACGTCTTTCGGTCCGAGTGACCTTGACCCGAGCGGCGCCGCGGGCTCGAACCCTGGCTCGGCTCTGCCAAGAGGGATCCGAGCCAAGAGGAATCCGATGCCGTCGCTCTCCATCCTGTCATCCGAGGCTCTGACGGAGCTGCGTTCCCGCCTGCGCGGCGAGTACGAGGCGCTGAAAGCGCAGGGGCTCAAGCTCGACATGACCCGCGGCAAGCCCGCCTCGGATCAGCTCGATCTCGCCGCCGAGATGCTGGCGCTGCCCGGCAACCGCGACACCACCGCCGAGGACGGCACCGACGCGCGCAATTACGGTAACCTCCAGGGCTTGCCCGAGACCCGCGCCCTCTTCGCGCCCGTGCTCGGTGCCTCGCCCGAGCAGATCGTCATCGCCAACAATTCGAGCCTCGCGCTGATGCACGACGTGCTCGTCTACGCCCTGCTGAAGGGCGTGCCCGGCGGCGAAGGGCCGTGGTCGAAGCAGGAGCCGATCACCATCCTCTGCCCCGTTCCGGGCTACGACCGGCACTTCTTCCTCTGCGAGGGCTTCGGCATCCGCATGATCCCGATCCCGATGACGGGGGAGGGGCCGGACATGGACGCCGTCGAGCGCGAGGCCGCCGACCCGTCGGTGAAGGGCATCTGGTGCGTGCCGCAATATTCGAATCCGAGCGGCGAGACCTATTCCGACGAGACCGTGCGGCGGCTGGCGTCGCTCAAGGCCGCGGCGCCCGATTTCCGCATCCTGTGGGACAACGCCTACGCGGTGCATCACCTCACCGAGGCACGGCCCGCGCTCGTCAACATCCTGGAGGCCTGCGCGCAAGCCGGGCATCCGGATCGGCCAATCGTGTTCGCCTCGACCTCGAAGGTGACGCTGGCTGGTGCCGGCCTCGCCATGCTCGCCGCCTCGCCCGCGAACGTGAAGTGGTATCTGGCGCAGGCCGGGCGCCGCAGCATCGGGCCGGACAAGCTCAACCAGCTCCGCCACGTCCGCTTCCTGCGCGACGCTGCCGGAATCGCGGCGCATATGGATCGGCACCGTGCCCTGATCGCCCCGAAATTCGCCGCGGTGGAGGAGGCCTTCGCCGCCCGCCTCGACGGTTGGGAGGTCGCCCGCTGGAGCCGGCCGCTCGGCGGCTACTTCATCACGCTGGATGTGACCGACGGCACGGCCTCGCAGGTGGTCCGGCTCGCGGGTGAGGCGGGCATCGCGCTCACGCCCGCCGGCGCGACGCATCCCTACGGAAAGGATCCGCACGACCGCACGCTGCGGATCGCACCGACCTTCCCGAAGCTCGATGCGGTGCGCAAGGCGGCCGAGGCGGTGGCGCTCTGCACGCTGCTGGCGGCGGTGGAGGCGCGGGCTTCCGTGTAACAGCCCATTTCATCGCGAGACGATAGAAAGGTCAGTCGGCGCATCACTCTCAGCGAAAGGCTGGATATCCGGATCACCGTGGGTTTGCGCGTGATCCGGAGGTCTGAAATGCACCGGAAATACTTACCGTTACTATGCTTACACGTAGGAGTATCTGTATGGTAGGAGGCGTTATTTGCGCCTTGAATGCTTGCCGACATCTCGTGAAGCGATCGGCGATCCGCCTCACGATTTCTTGATCAGTTGAGGTTCGTATTGTACCATGGCTCCATTGCCTTGGGCATTTTATGAACAGATTTTAATCAATGATTGAAAATATTTTCAATATACTTTATAAATTGGTGGTCATTGGCTTTTATGGGTTGGTGGTCGTTGGCTTTTATGGGATTGTAATTATATTGTTATTTATATTTTTTGTCGGTCCTTTTGCTATTCCGATAAGCTATGCTATATTTCTATGGGTTAAGAGAGAATGGTCGAGCGCTGTCGCGTTTATGATAACTGCGGCAGTATTGATATTAGCAAATTACTCCACGGCTTACTATCTGCGTTCAGTAGCAATGGCAACGAGAAGAAGGCGTGGCGTAGATCTCACATTTATTATATGCTCATTGACTGGATTGATTATAGCGGTCTTGCTTGTCTCGGTATGGGCATCGGTTATTTTTTTCCGTCGAAAATCTGCGGCAAAACATGATCTGTTTTTGGGAAAGAAATTCTGAATGGAATTTTGTGCATTCCTTCAAATATATCGTCTTCATATTTGATGTCGATTGTTCGGGGTTAGTCTGAGCCCGGTCAGATCGTGCAATGCATAACGTGTGATTCTCAAAAGATCGCCGTATCCCGCTGCGGTGCTTGGGCTCACACCACGACGGTAATTGCCTGCGCCGCCCGCGTCAGGCCCGTATAGAGCCACCGCGCCCGGTGCTCGCGGAAGGCGTAGGATTCGTCGAACAGCACCACCTTGTCCCATTGCGACCCTTGCGCCTTGTGCACGGTGAGCGCGTAGCCGTAGGTGAACTCGTCGGTCTCGCGGCGCAGGAAGAGCGGGATCTCTTCTTCCGAGCTCTCGATCACCTGCCGCAGCACTTTGATGTCCACGGCGCGGCGGCGCACGGCCGGGTCGTCCTCGGGCACGACGTCGAGGCGGATCGTGTCGGGGCGGGGCGGGGCGCGCAAGGCCTGCACCGTCCAGGTCGAGCCGTTGAGCAGGCCCTTGGTGCGGTCGTTGCGCAGGCAGACCAGCTTCTCGCCGACCGACGGCATCGGATCGGTGTGGCCGGCCAATTCTCGCAGGCGGTTGTTGTAGAGGCGGCGCGTGCGGTTGAGGCCGACCAGAACCTGATCGCAGTCGAGCACCTGGGTCGGGTCGATGTCGCGGCGGCGGATCACCCGGCTCGCGCCGTACTCCCCGACCTCCAGCCGCCCGCCCTCGCGGATCGTCATCGCCATGCGCACGATGGGGTCGTCGGCGGCTTGCCGATGCACGTCGGTGAGCATCACGTCGGGCTCGGCCTCGGTGAAGAAGCCGCCGCCGCGCACGGGCGGCAACTGGGCGGGATCGCCCAGCACCAACACCGGTTTGTCGAAGGACAGGAGGTCGTGCCCGAGGTCGGAATCGACCATCGAACACTCGTCGATGACGATGAGATCGGCCTTGGCCGCCGGTCCCGAGCGGTTGAGGGTGAAGGTCGGGCCGCCCTCGTCGCCTTCCTTGCTGCGGTAGATCAGCGAGTGGATCGTCGCCGCGTCGTGGCAGCCCTTCTGGCGCATGACGGAGGCCGCCTTGCCGGTGAAGGCGCCGTAGACGACAGGACCCTCGACGTCGTCGGCGATGCGGCGGGCCAGCGTGGTCTTGCCGGTGCCGGCATAGCCGAACAGGCGGAAGACTTGGGAGCCTCCCTCCTTGCGCCAGCGGGCGATGGCTTTGAGCGCCGCGTCCTGTTGCGGGGCGAACTGGGTGGGAACGGACTCGGCCATGGCGTCACGTCATAGACGAGTCGGTTGGGTTTGGGACCGGCCGCGACGTCAGGGCCAGCGTACCGTGGGAGGCAGCGAGGACAGGATCGAGGCGACGTTGCCGCCGGTCTTCAGGCCGAAGATGGTGCCGCGGTCGTAGAGCAGGTTGAACTCGACGTAGCGCCCGCGCCGCACCTGCTGCTCCTCCCGGTCGGTCTCGGTCCAGGCCTGCCCGAGGTTGCGCCGGACGATCTCCGGGTAGGCCTTGAGAAACGCCTGTCCGACGTCGCGGGTATAGGCCAGATCGGCCTGCGGATCGCCGGTCCAGTGATAGTCATAAAAAATGCCGCCGATGCCGCGGGGCTCGTTGCGGTGCTTGAGGTGAAAATACTCGTCGCACCACGCCTTGTATCGCTCGTAGTTCGCGGCCGGCGCATGCCGCTCGCAGGCCTCGCGCAGGCAGTCGTGGAAGAACTGTGTGTCGGGATCCTCTTGGGTCCGGCGCCGGTCGAGCACGGGGGTGAGGTCGGCGCCGCCGCCGAACCACGCCTTGGTCGTCACGACGAAGCGGGTGTTCATGTGCACCGTCGGAACGTTCGGGTTCCAGGGGTGGACGATCAGCGAGATGCCGGTGGCGAAGAAGCGCGGATCCTCGGCCGCGCCCGGCATCTGTGCCCGGAACTCCGGCGCGAACTCGCCGTGCACGGTCGAGATGTGGACGCCTGCCTTCTCGAAGACGCGGCCCTTCAGCATCGCCATCACGCCGCCGCCGCCCGGCACGCCGCTATGATCCGTGCGCTGCCAAGGCGTTTTTTCGAATCGGCCCGCCTCCTTCGGTGCGTCTGGGTGGAACGGGCCCGTCGCCTCGTCCTCCAGCGTCTCCAGCGCGGCGACGATGCGGTCGCGCAGGGTGGCGAACCACGCGCCCGCCTCGCTCTTCAGCGCGGCGAGGGCGTCGGGGGATGGCAGAGGGGCGGGATTCGGGGCGGCGGTCGCATCGCTCATGGTCTCAGGCTTTCCCACCCGAGCCGCGATCCGTCAATTCAGGCGCGGACAGCGCACGGCCGGAGTCGTCGATTCCCGGCGAGCCACGGCGTTCCGCTCCGTCCCCATCGACATCGTTCGTCCGGACGCTTCAGGCGGCGCTCCCGTTGGCATGTCCGTCGGCGAGGGGCTTCGCAGTCCCGTCGCGCAGCCCGCCGACGAGCGCGTCGAGGCTGCCCTTGCCCTCGGCAAAACCCGCCTCGTTCAGGATCGCCCCGAGAATCGGGCTGTTGTACTGGTAGCGCAGCAGGTGGCCCGACAGGCTGTCGCCGAGGCTGGCCGAGACGCTGCCCGCGCCGGTGCCGCCCATCATCCCGCCCGCGTCGAAGATGCGGATCGAGTCGATTTTCTCCACCGCCCGCATGCTTTCGCGCAGCGCCTCCGGGATGATGCCGAGGCGCTTCAGCCCGGTCTCGAAGGCGCGGGCCTCGGGCGAGAGGGCGTTGCGGGCCTCGTTCATCACCCGCTCGCGCTCGGCCTCGGCCTGGCCGAGCTTGGCGATGGCCTCCGCCTTGGACGCGGCGGCCGTCGCCTCGGCCTCGGCCAGCGTGGTGATGGCGTTGGCCCGGTCCTCGGCCGCGCGCCGCTCGGCCTCCGCCGTGACGGTGACGCCGGTCGCCTCCCGCTCCGCCTCGCGCTTGGCGGCGATGACCGCGATCTCGCGCTCGCGCTCGGCGATCTCCTTGGCCTTCGCCGTGGCGACGCGTTCCTCCGCCGCCACGGCCAGCGCTTCCGCCGTCTTGGCCGCGGCACGGGCCTCCGACTCCTTCTGCGAGCGCTCGGCGATCTTGATCGCGTTGTCCTGCAGGATGAGCTGGCGCTCGCGCTCGGCCTCCGCGTTGCGCTGGGCGATGGCGAGATCCGCCTCGATCCGCGCGCCCTCCGAGTTCTTGCGTGCCTCGGCCTCGCGCAGGCGCACCGCCTGCTCGCGCTCGATCCGTGCGGTCTCCTCGCTCTGCTGGGCGCGCTGCTCGGCCTGGGCGGTCTCGGCGCGGGTCTCGGCGGTCTTGTTGGCGATATCGCGCTCCTGGGCGAGTTCGGCCTCGCGGGTGGTGCGCTTAATCTCCAGTTGCTTGAGCGCGGTCTCGCGGTCCTTCTCGGCCACCGCCACCTCGGCATCGCGCTCGGTGGCGTTGCGCTCCTTGCGGCGCTGCTCGGTGATCTCCTTGAGCCGCGCCAAGCCTTCCGCATCGAACGAATTGTCGGGGTTGAAGTGCTCGATCGAGGTCTGGTCGAGGCGGGTGAGCGAGGCGGATTCGAGTTCGAGGCCGTTGTGGCGCAGATCGCCCGAGACGGCCTCTTGCACGCCCTTCACGAAGGCGGCGCGCTTCTCCTGGAGGTCGGGCAGGGTCATGCCGGCGGCGACTGCCCGCAGGGCATCGACGAACTTGGCCTCGATCAACTCGCGCAGCAGCATCGCGTCGTTGGTGCGGTCGCCCAGCGTCTGGGCGGCGAGCGCGATCGACTCCTCCCTGGGCTCGACCCGCACATAGAATTCGACGGTGATGTCGGCCCGCAACCGGTCTTTGGTGATGAGCGACTCGTTGCCCGAGCGCTTCACTTCGAGCCGGAGGGTGTTGAGGTTGACCATGGCGATCGAGTGGAAGACGGGCAGCAGCACCGCGCCGCCATCGACCACGACCTTGCGCCCGCCCAGACCCGTGCGGACGAAGGCGGTGTCCCGCGTCGTGCGCCGGTAGAGCCGGCTGAAGACGAAGCCGATGCCGAGCAAAGCCACGACGATGATGCCGGCGATGACCAGCAGGTTGACGATGCCGGAACTGACCATGTCCATCGAGAGCGATCCTTTCGGCCAAGGGTTCGGTTAAGGGGTCGGCTGGGGAGGGGCGGTCAGAGATCGGGCGTGGCGGGGACCGCGACGAACACCGCCTCGGTCCGGTCCACGAGGAGGACGCGGGCGCCGGATTGCATGGCCGGAGCGCCGGGGGCGGCGCGGGCGCGCAGGAAGTGGGTGTTGCCGTGGCGGTCCACCGCCCGGACCTGGCCCGGCAGGCCCTCGTCGAGGGGGCCGAGAGTGACCTCGGCTGTGGTGCCGACCAGATCGTCGGCGGTGACGACGTAGCTCTCGTCGCGCGGGATCAGCCGGGCGATGGCACGGGTCGAGACGCGCAGGGCCGGGATCGTCGCCGCGCCGGCGACCGGAATGGCCAGGAGGGCGGGCAGGGGCGCCATGAGGGCGGCGGCGAGCCCCTGCACGAGGAAGCCCGCCAGAGCGAAGACGGCCAGCGCCAGGATCAGGAGGATCAGGAAGGGCACGCGGCCGAGATTGATCCACGACATCAGCGCGGCCGGCGAGAACGCGCCGTCGGCATCCGCCGCGCTGGCGAGGTCGCCGCCGCCCGTCGCCTCGTGGCCGAGGGCATTGTCCATCAGCCCGGAGAGGGAATGGCCGACGAGGAGAGACAAGGCCTCCACTAGGACGAGGCCGGTCATCACCGCCGCTGCCAGAGTGAAGGGGAACAGGGCGGGGCCGACCAGCGCGCTCACGAAGGCCGGCCTTGCTTCAGCGCGGCGAGCCGCCGCTCGATGGCGTCGTCGCGGTGGAGTCGGTCGAGTTCCTCGACCGAGGGATCGGCCACCGCCGAGGAGGTGCCGGTGACGCGGTCGATCGTCTGCAGCGATTGTTCGAGCTGACGGGTGCGCGTCGCCTCATCGCGGCCGTAGCCGTCGAGCGGGTCGGCCGCCTTTGCCGGGGGCTGCCGCAGCAATGCGATCCGGTGCTCGGCGTCGCGACGGGCGGCCTGGGCCGCCTGCATCGCCTTGGT